>NZ_JALLAL010000032.1:0-38107 GCF_023062615.1 Brachybacterium sp. Marseille-Q7125
TGATCGAATCCGTCGGCGGCACCGTCACGGAGGGGGCCGGCGGGCCGGCGCTCTCAGGCCTGGCCGGAGTCGAAGTACTCGCGCATCTGGGCTGGCACGGCCGGGACCTCGCGCGGCACGCCGCCGTCGCGGATCGACAGGGCGCCGTGCACGCCGGTGGCCACGGCCTCTCGGGCGGCGATCACGGACACGTCGGTCTTCCCGCCCTCGCGCACGAAGCGCAGGAACTCCGAGACCAGGCTCGGATCCGCACCGCCGTGCCCACCGGTAGCTCGGGCCACGACCTCGACCGCATCAGGCTTGCCGGCGCCGGAGTAGCGGGATTCCCAGATGTGGATCTGGTCCCCGGAGCCATCGCCCATGTTCTCGATCCGCCCGGCGTCGCCGATCACGGTGTAGTTGCGCCAGTAGTCGGGCGTGAAGTGGCACTGCTCGTAGGAGGCCAGCACCCCGTTGTCCAGCGTCATGTGGATCATCGAGATGTCCTCGACGTCGATGACGGGGTTGAGCTCCCTCTGCGCGGTGGGAGGCCAGATGTCCGCGTCGTACCAGTCGACCATGAGGCGGTCGGAGTTGTCGCGGCGATCGGTGATGTCCCCGTAGATCGCGAGGTCGCCGATGCCGGAGACGCGCCGCGTGTACCCGCCGGCCAGCCAGTGGATGACGTCGATGTCGTGCGCGCCCTTCTGCAGCAGCAGGCTGAAGGCCTTCTCCCGCTCGGCGTGCCAATCCTTGAAGTAGAAGTCGCCGCCGGCGCCCACGAAGTGGCGGCACCACACGGCGCGCACCGTTCCGATGCGGCCGGAGTCGATGATCGCCTTCATCTGGCGGATCACCGGCATGTGGCGCATGTTGTGGCCGACGTACAGCCGGGCCCGCTTCTGCATCGCCATGTCGAGCATCGCGTCGGTGTCCTCGACGGAGATCGCCATCGGCTTCTCGCAGAAGGTGGCGATGCCGCGGGACAGGGTCTGCAGGGCGATCCCGGCGTGCGCATAGTCGGGCGCGAGGATCATCACCGCGTCGACCTCGTGGTTCTCGAGCATCTCCTCGACCGTGTCCACGCAGGCGACATCCTCGCCGTGGCGCTCGCGGGCGAGGTCCTTGGCACGCTGGGTGGGATCCGCCACCACGGTGACACGCGAGCCCTCCCCCGGCTTGTGGGCGTGAGTGGCGAGCGTCGAGCGCGCTCCGTAGCCGATGACACCGATCCTGAGATCGCTCATGAGTTCTGGTCCTTTCTTGACTGTGCGGGGCGACGGGACGGAGCATCGGCTGCAGGCTCACCAGCGGCGGCCGACGGGGCCTCGGCACCCGGCAGCGGCTCGATCTCCTCATGGACAGCTTCGAAGTCACGGATCGTGTCAAGGCCACTCTGCTCGGCCCGGCTGGACAGCGGCACACCGAACTGGATCCGCTCAGCGCGCAACTCGTCGGCACGGCCTTCCTGATGCAGCCAGCAGCGTGCCCAGTGCCCTGGTGTGACCTCCGTCTTCGGCGGGCTCTGCTCGTTGCAGATATCCATCGCGAACGGGCAGCGCGGGTTGAAGCGGCAGCCGCGCGGCGGTGTGATCAGGCTCGGCGGTTCGCCCAGGTCGCCCACTTCTTCGAACAGCGACTGCTGGTCTCCCTCCAGGCCACGGGCGGGATCAGGCGACGAATCCAGCAGCAGGCGCGTGTACGGATGCTGCGGCGAGTGGATCACCTGCTCCGACGCGCCCCCTTCGATCATCTCTCCGGCATACATGACGTTGATGCGATCGGCGATGTAGCGCGCGGAGGCGATGTCGTGCGTGATGTAGAGCAGCGCGAGGCCTTCTTCGTCGCGCAGGCGCCGCAGCAGGTTGAGCACGTCGAGCCGGATGGACACGTCGAGCATGGAGATCGGCTCATCCCCGAGCATCACCGCGGGTTTCACCGCCAGGGCGCGGGCGATCACGATGCGCTGACGTTGGCCACCGGAGAGCTCATGCGGGTACTTGTCGATGTACTGCTCAGCCGGGGTCAGGTTGACACGTCGGAGCAGTTCGAGCACCTGCTCCTCGACCTGCTTCTTCGTGGTCGCCCGGCCGTGGATACGCAGGGCGCGCCCGAGAATGTGCCGGATGGGCTTGAGCGAGTTCAGCGACGCGAACGGGTCCTGGAAGAGCAGCTGCACCTCGGCGTAGTAGCTGCGCGCTTTCCGCCCGGAGACGTGCTGAATCGGCGTGCCGTGCAGCCGGATCTCTCCGCTAGAGGCCGGGTAGTACAGGCTCAGCAGGCGGGCAACGGTGGTCTTGCCGGACCCGGATTCGCCCACCATCGCCACGATCTCGCCGCGGTGGAGGGTGAGGTCGATGCCCTCGACAGCGCGAACAATCTGGGTTCCCTTCCTGCTTCGCACCTCGAAGTGCTTCGTGACGTCCCGGGCTTCGAGAACGACCTCACCCACGGTGCCTTCTGTGCGCTGGGGGCGTTCGGTACCGCGCTGCTCGGTCGCGCGATCCATCGACGTGCTCATCGGGCGTCTCCTTCCGCGGCGCCGGCGGCCGCGTGCGCCGGGTCGTTGAGATGGCAGGCGGCGTCGACTGTCGCGCCGACTGACATCGTCTGCGGTCTGACCTCGTTGCAGACGGGCATGGCTCGCGGGCATCGGGGCGCGAAGGCGCAGCCCGGTGGGAGATCGGTCAGGTCCGGTGCCGCCCCCGGGATGCCGCGCATCTCCTTCAGCGGGGCGAACAGCGGCGGGAACGAATCGCGCAGCGCCTTCGTGTAGGGGTGGCGCGGCCGACGGTACAGCTCCTCGGCGGGGCCGATCTCGACGATGCGACCCGCGTACATGATGGCCAGGCGATCGGAGAGTTCGAGCAGCAGTGACAGGTCGTGTGTCACGAAGATAATGGCGAATCCGAGCTCGCGCTGCAGCCGCAGCACCTGACTCATAATGGTTCGCTGCATAACGACGTCGACGGCGGTGGTCGGTTCATCCATGACCACCAGCTCAGGGTCGCAGGCCAAGGCGAGGGAGATCAGTGAGCGCTGACGCATGCCGCCGGACATCTCATGCGGGTAGGAGTCCACACGGTCACGGGGAATACCGGAGAGGGCAAGCAGGTCTTGAGCCCGGCTGCGGGCCTCCTTCGCGCTCATCCGCGGGTCGTGCTGCTGCAGGACGTCCTGGAACTGGGCGCCGAGCCGTTTGACCGGGTTGAGAGCGTCCATCGCGCTCTGCATGACGATCGCGAGTTTGTTCCAGCGTAGCGGGAGCAGCTCCTTGTCGGTGCGGCCCACCAGCTCCGTCGCTGTGCCGGTGGCGTCGCGGTACACGACGCTCCCTTCGGCGGTGACGGCCGGCGGTCGCTGCAGCCGCAGAAGAGCCGTGGTGAGGGTCGACTTGCCCGAGCCGGACTCTCCGGCGAGGCCCAGGATCTCGCCGCGGTGCAGCTGGAAGCTCGCATCCGTCACGGCGCGCACCGCACCGTTGAGGGTCAGGTAGTCAACGCACAGCCCGTTCACGTCGAGCAGTACGTCTCCGAGTTCACGTCGAGCCACTTGCGCTCCTTGGATGAGGGGGTGGGGCGCCCGCTGGGCGGGCGCACCACCTCGGGTCGGGGGTCAGTGACGGGTCACTTGACCGGCTTCAGCTTCTGCATGGTCAGCCAGCCCTCCGGCCCGTACGGGCGGGGGATGATGTCACCCTTCTTGAGCGGCATGCCCGGGAAGCCTTCCCAGTTCTTGCCGCTCGCCTCGATGAAGGAGGCCGACGGGTTGAACGGGCCGCAGTAGCACTCCTCTACCACGATCTTCTGCATCTGGTAGCCGAGCTCGTTCAGCTTGGTCTCGTCGAACTCCTGGCGGGACTCGTCCAGCAGCGCGTCCAGCTCGGGGTTCTTCACGCGAGCGGCATTGCCCGGTGCCTCCTCGCCCAGGGGCAGGACGTTCTTCGAGTGGAAGTCGGCGTAGACGGCAGAGATGCGCGGCCCACCGCCGATCCAGGTCATGCCGAAGTCGAACTCGCCCTTGGCGTATTGCGCCCAGATCTGGGCATCGGGCACCTTCAGGATCTTGACGTCGAGGCCGAGCACATCCTTCAGCTGCGCCTTGACGCCATCGGACCACGTGGCCCAGTTGACGTAGTCAGCGACAGTCTTGAAAGAGATGTCGTAGGTCTTTCCGTCCTTGGCGAGCTTGCCGCCCTCCACCGTCCAGCCGCCATCGGCGAGGTACTTCTTGGCTGCCTCCGGATCGGCCGTGTGCGGGGCGCGGTACTCCTCGGCCACCCTCTCACCGAAGATCTTCTCGTCCATCGTCGTCGGACTGGTGCTCTTCAGGCCGATGTCGAAAAGACTGTGGATCTGGTCGGTGTCGAGTGCGGCGTAGATCGCGTTGCGCACGTCCTTGTCGTCGAAGGGTGCCTTCGCGGTGTTGAAGAGGATGCCTTCGGATCCAACGAGCTCCACGGTCCAGTAGTGGTTGCCCTGGGCCACGATCGTTTCGTCGGCGTTCTGCAGTGACAGGGTCGCCCAGTCCAGGGTTCCCTGGAGGATCATGCTCTTGCCGATCTCGGCGCTGCCGAACGGCGTCCAGTTCACCTCCTTGATGTGCTCCCACGGCCCCATGAAGTGATCCTCACGCACGGTGAAGGACACACGCTGCGGCGTGAACTCTTTGAGTGTGAGCGGCGTGGAGGTCACCGGTTCCGTGTTGGTGAACTTCGCCAGGTCCTCCGTGCTGAAGATGTGCTTCGGGTAGATGCGCAGGCGGGCGATGGCCCGATCGCCGTCCACATCGAACTTGTCCTCGGGCCATTCGAACTCGACGGTGAGGTCATCGACCTTCTTCGCCGTGAACTCCTGCGCGGTGGCGTTGGCCTTCTGCTCCTCCGCCTGCTTGGGGAGGTCCACCACGGTGTAGACGACGTCGTCGGCCGTGATCTTCGTGCCATCAGACCAGGTCGCGTCGTCCCGCAGGGTGATAGAGGCCGTGCGCTGCTCAGGGTTGAAGTCAAGCTTCTCTGCGAGCCACGGCTTGATCTCGTACTCGGCGTTGACGTCCTCGTACATGAGGGTCTCGTACAGGTAGTTCGAGCCCACCACGCCATCGGCCGGCGAGAAGGGGTTGAAGTTGTTGACGAAGGTCGGCTTCGGACCGAAGGAGTTGAGGTTGATGCTCGACTTTCCGCCGCCACCTCCATCGGATCCACCGGAGCCGTCACCCTTGTCGAAGCTGCATCCCGCGGATGCGGCCACAGCGGCGAGGGCGGACCCGGCGAGGACATGACGGCGTGAGGGATGGAACGTGGTCATGACGTGCTCTTTTCTCTGGGTGGGTGGATGCGGCGACTGTGCCGCTGCGGTCGAGGTGGGGTGTCAGTGCGCCGCGGCGATCTGCTTCTTCACAAATCGACGGACGACTGCGTTGTTTCCGGTGCGGAGCTTGGGGTTGGTGACCTCGTCCAGACCGAAATTGACGAACGCTGTGGCAGTGCCGATCAGCGCGATCGCGAGGCCCGGCGGCAGGAACCACCACCACCAGCCGAGTGTGAGGGCGCCCTGGTTCTGGGCGTTGGTGATCATCGTTCCCCAGGAGATGACGCCGCCGGTGGAGACGCCGAGGAAGTTCAGACCAGCCTCTGCCATGATCCCAGCCATGATCGCGGCGAGGAACCTGGCGGAGATGATGCCGAGCATGTGCGGCATGATCTCCGAGAAGATCAGCCGCCAACGCGACTCGCCGAGCAGGCGGGTGGCCATCGCGAAGTCGCGGCTGCGCAGAGTGAGCGTCTGTGCACGCATGTAGCGCGCCATGCCGGGCCATTCGAAGATGCCGATGAGGAAGGCCATCAGCACCCATCCCATGCCGGCGGAGCCCGGGCCGCCTGCTGCCGAGATGTACCCGGCTGCGATGAGCGTGAGGGCGAAGGAGGGCATGGTCAGGAACACGTTGGTGATGGCGTTGACGATGGTGTCGAAGACGCCGCCGAGGAAGCCAGCGCTGACGCCGAGCACAGCACCGACGCTGATGGCGAGCAGTGCAGAGAGTGTGCCGACGGCGAGTGAGCCGCGCGCGCCCGCGATCAGCTGCGCCAGCACGTCCTGACCTGAGACCGTGGTGCCGAGCAGGTGGCCGCCGACGCCCGGCGGGACAGCGGTGTTGCCGTAGTCGACCTCGAGCGGCTGGAAGCCGTACACGGCGAGGATGAGGTCGCCGAAGATCGCGACGATCGCGCAGATAGCGAAGATGACCAGGCCGGTCTGCACGCGACGGTTGCGCAGGAACCCTGTGAACATTCCGATCCTCCCCTCAGCCCATGTCCGCCGCGCGCGGATCCAGGAGCACGTAGATCGAGTCGGCGACGAAGTTCGCGATGATCGCGGTGAACGTCAGCATGAGCAGCACCGTCTGCATCACGGGGAAGTCGTGACCGGTGATAGAGGTCTGCAGCAGGTACCCCATGCCCGGGTAGGTGAAGACAGCTTCGATGAGGACGGCACCGCCGATCACTCCGCCGATCGCGAGGGCGAGCCCGGTGACGTTGGGCAGCAGGGCGTTGCGCGCGGCGTATCCGAACAGCACGGAGCGCTCGGTCAGCCCCTTCGCGCGTGCCAGCAGGACGTAGTCCTCGGTGACGGTGGCGACCATGACGTTGCGCATGGAAAAGAGCCAGCCGTTGAAGCCGATGAAGATCAGCGAACCCATCGGCAGCGCGCCGTACCACAGCACGCTCATGATGAAGTAGAAGTTGTTCAGCGACATCGGGACGCTGGTGTCGTATCCGCCGGAGACGGGGAACCACTCGAGCACGATCGAGAAGATCCACAGCAGCACGAGGGCGATCCAGAAACCCGGGAATGCATGGAAGAACGTGGACAGCGGAGCGAACCAGGAATCGAAGATGCTGCCCGGTTTCCAGCCCATGATCGCGCCGAGTGCAGTGCCGATGATCCACGCGACGATCGTGGAGATGCCGATCAGGAATAGCGTCCACGGCAACGCCTGGAGGATCAGCTCGGAGACGGGCGTCGGGTAGTTCGCTGTCGAGACCCCGAAATCGAACCGTGCCACGCCCACCCAGTAGTCGAAGTACTGCTGCAGCAGGTTCTCCGTGGGGTTGCCGTACATGCGGTGCACGGCTTCGACCTGTGCCTCCGTGGGCGGCTCACCGGTGGTCTGGCGGATCTTGCGCAGGACGGCTTCGGCCGGATCGCCGGGCATGAACCGCGGGATGATGAAGTTCAGTGTCACCGCGGCCCAGATGACGATCAGATAGCTTCCCAGTCGGTTGAGGAAGTAGCGCCCTCTCGTTCCTCCGCGCCGACGGCCTCGCGCTGCTCCGGGGGAGCTCGTCACGGGGTCATCCAGGACGACGTCCCGTCGGCCCGTGGCGGTGTCCTGCATCGCCATGCCCGGCCTCCTCTCTCTCGATCCGCTTCACTGCGTCAGGCCGATCAATCAGCGTGCCCGCGCCACGGGCGTCCCCTCATCGGGCTGTTCGACCCGTCATCGGGCGATCGTCGTGGCGTCGAGCAGACGGTGAGTGATCCCAACGGCCTGCAAATCGGTTCACTCAGAGTAAGCCCAGGTAAGCGAGCCGGGAACCATCAGTGGGCCCCGAATGATCACGGTTGTGTCACAAATGGTGCGGCGGTTGCCCAGAGATGGGGCCACATCAGGGCGCGCTGTGCGGCTCTCGGCATCGACAGCCGCACAGCGCGGATCCTGCACTCAGCCCTGCGCCGCGATACCCGTCCCGGCGCCGCCGAACTGCATGCGCTCCACCAGACCCAGCCGCTGCGGAACCTGCTCGAGCTCGAGCAACAGCACCTCGTTGCGCCCAGCGGTCACGACGGGCGCCGGCACGTACAGGCTCTGCTGCGGCCCGACGTTCCAGTAGCGGCCCACACAGAATCCGTTC
This sequence comes from Brachybacterium sp. Marseille-Q7125, assembly GCF_023062615.1. NCBI lineage: Bacteria > Bacillati > Actinomycetota > Actinomycetes > Micrococcales > Dermabacteraceae > Brachybacterium > Brachybacterium sp. Marseille-Q7125. Next base: position 7,895 of record NZ_JALLAL010000032.1, read on the forward strand.
ACCCAGGCCACACCGTGCCCGGCAGCGGACACATCCAGGTAGGTATCCGTGGGTTCGTCGGCCTCGAAGGAGGATGCGATGAGCACCGGCAGCGTGCGGCGCGGGTCCGCATCTTCACCCTGCCCGGCATCGAGGATCGACGTGCCCGCATCGAGCGCGGCGCGGAGCTCGTCCGCCATGCCCTCGAGCGGGTAGGTGTCGACCTCCCAGTCGTTGAGGTAGCGGATGATCTGCCAGACGCCGCCAAGGATGCCCTTGCGCTCTCCCAGGCGTGGCCCGAAGTTCGTGCGGCCCAGGCTCTCGACCAGGATCTCGACGCGCACGGTGCGGCGCCCGCCCTCGGGCAGCAGCGCGTCCACGTGGTCGGCGAGGTTCACGGTCACCGGGTCGTCGCCGCGCTGGACGGTGTCGACGTGGATGCCATCGACATACACCCACGCGCGGTCGTGCAGGTCGTACAGGCGCAGCGGATCGATTGCCGGGCTGTCTTCATCCTCGGCGGAATGGTTGCGGGTGATCTCGATGTCGCGGGCCAGGCGCATGATGCCGCGCTCGAGACCCACCTCCTCGAAGGCTGGCGGGACGGGGTGAACTGGCGCTGTCCTCTGGAAGAGGTCCGTGCCGCGGAACGGCACCACAGACTCGAGAGCGAGCTCCCGTGCAGGCAGGCGCGCCGGTACTGCCTCGATCCCGAGCTGGGCACAATGCTCCTCGAGGGTCGGCAGCTGGCGATGCTGCGCGATGACCTCACGGAAGGCGTGGAATTTCTCCGTCAGCTCGCCGTTCTCCGCAATCGGTGCGTCGTAGTCGTAGCTGGTGGTGGTGGGCCCGTAGGTGCCGTCGTCGTTCGCGCCGGCGCTGAGCCCGAAGTTCGTGCCGCCATGCGCCATGTAGAAGTTCACGCTCATCCGGTGGGTGAGCATGTCGCTGAGCTCGGACGCGGCGGAGGCGGCATCACGCGTGTGATGTTCCTCGCCCCAGTGGTCGAACCAGCCATTCCAGAACTCCATGCACATCTGCGGCTGATCCGGCAGCTCCTCCTTCGCCATCTCGAGCACCTCGAGGGTGCGCGAGCCAAAGTTCACGGTCGCGAGCGCCCCATCCACGGTGCCGCCGGTGAGCCACATGCGCGCCGGCCCGTCGGAGGTCACCAGCAGCTCCTCGATGCCGCGGGCGCGCAGGCCGTCGCGCAGGTGCTCGAGGTAGGCGGTGTCATCGCCGTAGGAGCCGTACTCGTTCTCCACCTGGAGCATCACGACGTTGCCGCCGCGGGTGGTCTGCCGCTCGGCGATGACAGGGATGAGCTCATCGAACCAGGCATCCACCTGCGCGAGGTAGCGCGGGTCGCGATGCCGCAGCCCCATGTTCTGATCGCGCAGCAGCCAGCCGGGGAAGCCGCCGTTCTCCCATTCGGCGCAGATGTAGGGGCCGGGGCGCACGATCGCATCCAGCCCCTCCTCGGCGGCGAGGTCGAGGAAGCGGCCCAGGTCCGTCATGCCCTCGAAGGTGGTGGTCTCGGGGGTGGGCTGGTGGAGGTTCCAGGCGACGTAGGTCTCCACGGTGTTGCAGCCCATCGCGACCAGGCGGCGCAGGCGGTCGCGCCACTGCTCGGGGTGGACGCGGAAGTAGTGGATGGCCCCGGAGATGACCAGGTGCGGCTCCCCGCCGCGCAGCAGGCCGTCAGGGGTGGGGGTCAGCAGGGCGGGCATCAGCAGGGTCCTCTCGTCGGCGGGGAACAGCGGTTCCAGGGCGGCTACCCGGTAGGTGAATCGGTTTACAGAATGCTAGGCGATCACGGGCGGACGGTGGCAGGGCCTCTCGCCCTTCCGCCTCCGGCCCACGGCCCGGCGAGTCCTCATCCCGCTTGCTCGGCGAAGATCTCCGCGAAGCGGCCGCCGGTGGCGAGCAGCTCGTCGTATCGCCCGCGCTCCACCACGCGCCCGCCGTCCACCACCAGGATCTCGTCCATGCCGCGCAAGGTCCAGGCGCGGTGGGAGACCACGATGGTGATGCGCCCGGCCTTCGAGCGCTGCAGCTCGCGGAAGATGTCCTGCTCCGCCTCGGCGTCGATCGCGCTGGTGGGCTCATCAAGGATCCAGATCGGGGCATTGCGCAGGTGGATCCGCGCCAGCGACAGACGCTGCCACTGTCCGCCGGAGAGCCCCACGCCTCCCTCCCACTGGGAGCCGAGCTGCTGGTCGAGCCCCTGCTCGAAGTCACGCACCATACCCGCGGCGTTCGCAGCCTCGAGCGCGGCCCACAGCTCGGCGTCGGTCACATCGGTGCGCGGGGTGCCCAGCAGCAGCGACTCCCGCACCGTGAGCTCATAGCGGCCGAACTCCTGGGTGAGGGTCCCGAAATGCCCCACCCACTCCTGGAAGGGCATGTCGGCGCGGGTGCGGCCGTCGATCGCGATCGTGCCCTGCTGCGGGTCCAGGGTGCCGACGATCGCGTTGACGGCCGTGGTCTTGCCGGCGCCGTTCACACCGACGAGAGCGACGATGCTGCCTCGCTCGATCCTGAGGTCCAGGCCCACGAGGGACGGCTCCTCCTTGCCCTCGTAGGTGTGGGAAACCCCGGAGACCACGAGGCTCTGCGCCTCGCCGGCGACCACGGGGTCGCGGTGCTCGCGCCGCATGTCCAGGAGCTTCACGTACCGCTCGAAGGGGGCGCTGCCCTCAACGATCTGCCCCAGATTCCCGCCGAGAGAGCCGACGGCGCCCATCGCGGCCATGACCCCGTACACCCCGCCCGCGGCGGCCGGGCCGTAGTGGACGCCGATGACGAGGGCGGCGAGCGCCCCGGCGAGCAGCACGGACGTGGCGACCCCGGCGAGCATGCGCCAGGTGAGCATCGGCGCATACGTCTGTGCCTTGCGGTCCGTGATACGGCCGATGGTCCGCGCGACCTGCGCGGAGATCTGTCCGGTGGCGCCCAGCGACGTCAGTTCGATGGACGGCGCAGTGGTGACCAGGTGCTGGTGCAGGTACCGGGAGCGCCAGTACAACTTCCCCACGTCATCCCACATCTTCGCGGAGATGCGCGAGATGCGCTGGGAGGCGTAGATCATCGGCACTAGCGAGACGAGCACCAGCACCGCGGCGAGCGGGCTCATGGCGGCAAGGGTGACGAACACTCCGAGCACGGAGAGCAGATCCCGCAGCAGGCTGAGGACGAAGGGGTACAGGAACGGCAGCTCATCCTCGGCGGCTTTGTTGCCGGCCTCGATGTCGGCGCTCGCGGCGGGGTCGGCGAGCACGGTGGGCGGGAGGGTCGCAAGGGTCTCAGCAACCTCCTGCCGGGCGTGAAGGGCGACGAGGTCCACCACACGCCATTGCAGAGTCTCCTGGATCGCCTGCACGGGTCCGGTGAAGGCGATGAGCAGCACGAGCCCCGCGAACGGTGCGGCGACATCGGCGAAGCGGTCCGCCTCGGTGAGGGCGGCGACGAAGCCCGCCATGAGGACCACCTGGAGAGAGGGCACGGCCGCGACGAGCAGGCCCAGCACCACGGCGAGCGCAACCTTGCCGGGCGCCGCCGCCCAGGCCTGCCGGATGCTCCATGTCCCCACGGCGAAGATCCCCATGGGCGCTAGCCTCCCACGGCGCTCCGATACAGCCCACCGATTTTCCGGCCAGGCGGGCGGGAGCTCAGGCCCGGGGATCCTCGATACGCCCGGCGATGAGCGGCAGGCCGGTGCTGCCCTCGCATGCCAGGAGCAGGAACGGCACATCGAGGGAGAGCTCGTGGCGCGGCGGCGCGGGCGCCCCGCGCAGGGCGATCGCGGCGGTCGCGGCGGCGGCCTCCATGCCGTGCTCGTCCAGGCTGAGGACGGCCTTCTGCACCACGGCGCCCACCCCGCCGGGGCCCTCGAGCATGCCCGTGAGGTCTGCGCCCGGGGACAGGGTGCGTTCGAGGCCCAGCGCGCGCAGCGGCTCGGTGAGGTCCGCTCCCCAGGCCACCTCGAGCGGGGGCACGGCGAGCTGCACGCCGCCCTGCCCCTCCCGGACACCGGCCAGCAGGTTCTCCAGGGCCGACGGGTCCGCTGCCCAGGCCGCCAGAACGTCATCCACGCCCGTCGTGGGTCGCACGAGCACGAGCGACAGCGCGCCGCCCCGGGTCCGCAGCGCGGTGGCGGAAGCGTGCTTATCGGCGTACCAGCCGCCAGCGATCCCGTGGAGCATGGGGACCGTGACCGTGGTGCCGTCCGCGAGGGTGAACGCAGCCTCGTCCCGCCGCAGGGGTTCGGGCCAGGGGCCGCGCAGGTGCAGGGCGCTGACCAGCACCATGAGGGTCTGCGTGGTGAGCTGCTGCTCGTTCAGCAGCTCCGTGATGCGCCCGGCGGTGCGCTCGGCCGCCCAGGCGTTGATCCGGGCGCGAGAGCGGTCCAGGGCCGCGGCGTCCGACGGGTCGAGCTCCCCGACAGCCGCGCCCAGCTCCCGCTCCACCTCGGAGCAGTACTCCGGGCGCGGCCGCGCGCTCGGGGCGGTCCAGACGCCGCTGGCAAGGCGGGCCGTGGCCGGGTCCTGGATCTCCGCGAGCCGCGCCCCGAGGTCCGCCACATCACCCGTGAGCTCCTGGGTGGGCGCGCCCAGCACGTGCTCGAGCTCCGTGCGGGTCTCGCCCCGCGCACCGAGCGCCACCAGGGTCAGCGCCACCTGCGCCGAGAGCGGAGAGCAGACGGTGTTCGCACCCGGGCCGGCAAGCTGCGCGAGCAGACGGGCGGTGAAAGCGGTCGAGGCAACGGCGACGTCGGTCATCCCGCCATCGAACCGCACGCCCGGCCTGCGGGCAACCGCAGACCACCCCTCAGCGGGTCTGCGTGGGATCCCCGATCCAGCCCAGCACGAGCGGGGCAAGGGTGCTGCGCTCAAAGACGACCAGCAGGAACGGGGAGTCCAGGACCAGCGTCCGCGGCTCCGCCGGAGCGGATATCGCCCCCGCGATCACCGCGGTCGCGGCGGCGGCCTCCAGCCCGTTCTCATCCACGGTGAGCACCGCCTCCTGGATGACGTCGCTGATCAGCAGCGAGGTGTCACTGATACCGGAGAAGTCCGCGGCATCGGTGAAGGCCTGCTCCATGCCGAGCTGCTTCAGCGGGTCCGTCAGGGAGTCCGTCCAGCCCACGTCCAGGGCGGGCACGCTGACCAGCACCGGATCCTCGGATTCCGTGACACCGGCGAGCAGCGCACCGAGCCCGGCCGTGGGGTCCTCCGCAGCATCCGCCCAGGCCTGCTTCACGGCCCCGATGGTGTCCACCGGCTGGATGAGCGCGAGCGAGATCGCATCACCGTGAGTGGGCAGCGCGGTAGCTCGGCATACATCGTCCTCGAACCAGCCGGTGACATCCCCGCTGAGCATCTCCACGCTCAGCTCCTGCCCATCGGCCGTACTGAACCTGCCGCCCTCGCGGGTGAGGGGCTTCGGCCAGGCGGCCTTGACGTGCAGGGCGTTGACCAGCACCAGGCGCGAGTCCTCACTGAGAGTCCCTTCGGGGACCAGCTCCTCGATGAGATCCGCGGTGTTCTCCGCGACCCAGCCGTTGATCTCCTGACGCGCCTGCTCGCGCGGCTTTTCCTCGGCGAAGTCGGCCTCGAACAGGCCTGCCCCGAACCAGGTGCCCAGGTCCTCCAGATAGGGCCCGTGGACCTCGAAACCCTCCTGGATCCAGGCTCCATTGACAACACTGGCGCGCGGCGGCTCCGGGGCGTCCTCGGCCTCCTTCTCACGCTCAGCATCCCCCACCGCATCGAGCACCTGCGACAGGGTGTTCGCGCCCTCGGCAAGCTCCTGCATCGGCCCGCCAAGTACCTCCTCCATCTCGGCGCGGGTGTCCCCCACCGCGCCGAGACCCGCCATGGTGAGCGCCACCTGCGCGGACAGCGGCGAGCACACGAGGTTCACGGCCTCGGGATCCAGGGCGCTGAGCAGCCGAGCGCTGAAGGGCACCGCCACGCTTCCCGCGCCCTCGGCGGGACCGGGCTCGGCGCGGTCCACCTCGGCGCGCAGATCCGGCTCCGCCGCTCCGCCGCCTCCGCCGAGGTTCGGCCCGCCATCGCAGGCGGCCAGGGTCGGCAGGGAAAGACCGGCCAATGCCGCACCGCCCAGCACGGTCCGACGGGGCAGGGCAGGGACTGCAGTCACAGCGCGCATGCCCACAGTGAACACCGCCCGCCCGCTCCGCGCACCCGGTTCTGCACAACCTTCACACCGCGGAACCAGGTGCGGCGAGATAACGACGCGAGGGCGGCGTGAGGGCGGCGTGAGGGCGCGACCGCTCGCCACGCCGCCCGCTCAGCCCTTGACGGAGCCTTCGGTGAGGCCGCCCTTCCAGAAGCGCTGCAGCACCAGGATGAGGATCGCCAGCGGGATCACCGACAGCAGCGCACCCGTGGTGGTCAGCTGGAAGAACTCCGGCAGCCGGTCGGTCTGCGCCCGCCAGTTGTCCAGACCAAGAGTGATCGGGTACAGCCGCTCATCGGCCAGCATCACCAGCGGCAGCATGTAGTTGTTCCAGATCGCGACGAACTGGAACAGCAAGATGGTCACCAGCGCCGGCACCAGCTGCGGCAGGGCAATGCGATGGAAGATCCCCAGCTCCCCCACGCCGTCCAGGCGCCCCGCCTCGAGCATCTCGTCCGGCACCGCGGCCGAGGAGTAGATCGAGGAGAGGAACAACCCGAAGGGGCTCACGAGCGAGGGGATGAGGACCGACAGGTAGCTGTTGGTCAGCCCCAGGCTGGAGAACAGGAAGAACAGCGGCAGCGCCACCGCGGTGCCGGGCACCAGCACGCCCCCGAGAACGAAGGCGTACACGAAGCGCCGACCGGGGAAGCTGTACTTCGCCAGCGCGTACCCGGCGGCGGTCGCGAAGTAGGTGGCGATCACCGAGCCGAGCCCCGCGTAGATCATCGAGTTCACGGCCCAGCGCGGGAAGATCCCCCCGTTCGCGGTGAACACGGCCTTGAGGTTCTCCCCCAGCACGAAGCTGTTGCCGAGCCAGAAGCCGCTGGTGCCGAAGAGGTCCTCGGTGGTCTTGGTGGCGTTGATGATCACCCAGTAGACGGGCACCAGGAAGTAGATCGCCACGATCGCCAGCACGGCGGTCACGATGATCGTCGTTGCCGGATTGCGGCCGGCGTCCCGTGCTCCGGAGCGGTGGTCCTCGCGGGCCTTCACGGGTCGATGGGTCTTCGCGGTCGGGGTCGAGGTGTTCGCGGTGGTGCTCATCGGCGCTTCTCCAACCAGTTCGAGACGCCCAGCGCGATCGCCGACAGGCAGAAAGCAGAGACCGCGATGATCACGGACTGCGCGGCCGCCATGCCGATGTCGTTGTACTGGAACGCAAAGGCGTAGGCGGACATGTTCGGGGTGTACTCCGAGGTGATGCCCGCGCTCATGGTCTGCAGCAGCCGCGGCTCCGCGAACAGCTGCAGGGTGCCGATGATCGAGAAGATGACCGTCAGCATGACGGCCGGGCGGATCAGCGGCAGCTGGATGGACCAGGCCACCCGGAAGGAGCCGGCGCCGTCCACCTTCGCGGCCTCGTAGAGGTCACCGGGGATGGACTTCAGCTGAGCGATGATGATCAGCATGTTGTAGCCGGTGTATGTCCAGGTCACGATGTTCGCGATCGACCACAGCACCATGTTCGGCGCCAGGAAGTCCACCTGGAGCCCCATCCACCCCAGCACGTCCACGATGGGGCTCAGACCCGGGATGTACAGGAACGACCACAGGATCGTCGCGATCACGCCGGGGATCCCGTACGGCAGGAAGTACGCGGAGCGGAAGAACCCGGGCCACTTCGCCGCCGCGCTCTCCAGCAGCAGCGCGAGGATCACCGCGGCGATGATCATGACCGACACCTGCACCACGCCGAACAGGATCATCCGCCCGATGGAGGTGATGAAGTTGATGTTGGTGAGCGCGGCGACGTAGTTGTCGAATCCGGCGAACATGCTCTCCACACCCTGCTCACCGAGCAGGCCGGAGCGCTCCACACGCGTGAAGCTGTAGCCGATCGCCATGATGATCGGCACCACCATGGTGCCGATGAACAGCAGCAGGAAGGGCGCCATCAGCACCCACGGGGCGTATCGCGCCTTCATCGTGCCTCCTCCGCGTTCAGGCCCATCGTCTGCATGATCTCGACGATCTCCTTCTGCGCATCGGCGAACATGTCCGCCAACGGCACCTCGCCGGTGACCGCGCGGGTCATGCCGTCGCCGATGATGGCCTGGGCGCGCTGCATGAGCGGTGCCCACGTCCAGTCGAGGTTCTGCCCGTCGGCCATCGGCTTGATGACGTCCTCGTTGTAGTTCTGTCCGGAGTAGAACTCGCTGGGCTGCTCGCGCACCTCGCCGATGTAGTCCTTCGCAGGCGACCAGCCGATGCCGGAGAACTCGATCATCGCGTCGATACCAGCGGGGTCGGTGCACATCCAGGTGCAGAACTCGAGCGCCTCCGCGGGGTGCTCGCTGTTCACGGAGATCGCCGCAGCCGAGCCGCCATGGCCGCCGGAGGCGTAGCCGTCGGGCCAGGTGGGCATGGGGGCCACTGCCCATCGGCCCTCGCCGTTCGGGACGGTGGCGATCAGGGCGTCGGACCACGAGCCCGAGATCGAGGAAAGCACCTTGTCCTCGCCGGCGGCGGCATTCCACGGAGTGGACATCGCGCCGTAGCCGGTCCCCACGAGCTTCTCGGCGAGGATGCGGTCCCAAAACTCAGCCACCCGCATCGAGGCGTCGTCGGTCATGTTCACGATCCAGCCGTCATCTTCGGTCTGGAACCATCGGGCACCGGACTGCATCACCCAGGCGATGGGGTGGGAGCCGTCGGAGGGGTCCAGGGTCATGAGCGTGGCGCCCTGCTCCCGCACGGCGCCTGCGGTCTCGTAGAACTCGTCCCAGGTGGCGGGGGGCTTCAGCCCCATCTCGCCCTCGAGCACCTCGCGGTTGTAGAACATCGCGACGGGCCCGGTGTCCTGCGGGATGCCCCAGGTGTTCTCCCCGACCTGCGCCTGGGTGAGTGCGCCGGGATCGTAGAGATCCGCCGTGGCCTCGAAGTCATAGCGGGTGAGGTTCACAAGGGAGCCGGCAAGGGCGAACTCGGGGATCTGCCGCAGCTCGATCTGCATGATATCGGGCCCGCCGCCGGCGGCGATCGCGGAGAGGATCTTCGCGTAGCCGCCGGTGTTGCCGCCGGGGATCCAGGTGGCGTCCACGTGAATGCGGTCCTGGGAGTCATTGAAGACGTCCGCGACCTTCTGCAGGTCCTTCAGCCAGGCCCAGTAGGTCAGGTGGACTTTGCCGTCGGCCGGCGGGATGGTGGGCCGGGAGTTCGCATCTCCTGTGTTCGGCGGCGCGCAGGCCGCGAGGCCGGTGGCCAAGGCGGCACCCCCGGCGCCCCACAGCGCACTGCGTCGGGTCAGGCGTGGCGTCATCGCTCTCCTTCTCCTTGAAGCCGAGTCCGCGCTCGCGGGACTCGGGGCCGATGGGCCCCCGCATGTGGGGTTCCCCCGTCGGAACCGGCTCCGCCCGGGTGCGGACACCCGGATCGTGAACGTTCCCAGGATGACACGAGGACGGCTCTGGCGCCAGCGGAGAGCCGATGGGCGCCGGGCGGACCGGGGTCCTGAGGCCCGGCGGACCGCGACTGCGCACGCTGGCGTGTAGCGTCGGCTGCGACCCGTCCCCCGCCGCGAAGGAGCCCCGCGTGAGCACCGAGCCCGCCACCCCCGAGACCCCGTCGGCCCCAAGCCCGACCAGCACCGACGCTCCCGCTGCGTCGAAGGGCCCCGAGGACCACCTGGTCACCACCGTGCACACGCTTGAGCTGCCGGACGGCCCCCTGGACTACACGGCGACCGCCGGCACCGTGGTGCTGCGGGAGGAGCCCGAGGGTGAGAAGTACGGGCGCGGCGCGGCCTACGCGGAGCTGTTCTCCGTCTCCTACGTGAAGCAGGGTGCCGATCCGGCCGAGCGCCCGGTGATGTTCGCGTTCAACGGCGGGCCGGGCGCCTCGACGGTGTGGCTGCACCTGGGGCTGCTGGGGCCCCGGCGCGTGATCTCCGGGGATGCGGGCGCACCCGCGGCGCCTCCGCATCGGCTGGTGGACAATCACGAGACAATCCTGCGCGATGCGGACCTCGTGGTGGTCGATGCGATGACCACCGGCTATTCCCGTCCAGCGCCCGGGCAGAAGCCGGATCGGCACCACGGGCTCATCGCGGACCGGGACCTCATCGCGAGCTTCATCATCGACTGGCTGACCCGCCACCAGCGCTGGACCTCCCCGATCCACCTGGCCGGGGAGTCCTACGGCACCACGCGCGCCTCCGCCGTGGCCGCGCGCCTCATGGACCGCTACTACGTCGCCGTCGCCGGCGTCGTGCTGATCTCCCCGGTGCTGGACTTCGGGTCGATCGACTTCTCCGCCGGGAACGACCGGCCCTACATCCACTACCTGCCCACCTATGCGGCGATCGCCCACGCGCACGGCAAGCATGAGGAGCGGATGCTGCAGGACGTGGTCGATGAGGCGGAGGCCTTCGCCGAGCAGGAGTACCCGGCGCTGCTCGCGGCCGGGCGGCGCCTGGGGATCAGCCAGCGGCAGGAGGCAGCAGCGCGGATCGGCGCGCTGATCGGCGTGGACCCCGACTGGGTGGAGCGCGCCGACCTGCGCGTGGAGCACATGGCCTTCCTCGCCGAGCTGCTGCGCGATCAGGGGCTGATCACCGGACGGATCGACGGGCGGTTCACCGCGCCGATGGGGGCCGGGAACGCGGCACAGATGGAGACCGACCCCTCGATCGACCAGCTCGCCCCCTCCTACACAGCGACGATCAACCAGTACCTGCGCACCGAGCTCGAGTTCACGACCGATGTGGTCTACGAGATCATGTCCGGCCGCGTGCACCCGTGGAGCTACAAGGAGTTCCAGAACCGCTCCGTGGAGGTCGCCTCGGACCTCTCCCGCCTGCTGCGCACGTCCCCGCACACGCGGGTGCTCGTGGGGCATGGCTACCACGATGCGGCCACGCCCTTCCACGCCAGCGAGCATGTGCTCGCGCAGCTGGCGATCCCACAGGAGGACTACGCCGAGCGGATCCGCGTGGAGTACTACGAGGCCGGGCACATGATGTACTGCCACGAGCCGAGCCGCCTCGCGCAGTCGCAGCACCTGCGAGAGTTCGTCACCGGCACGGACGGCGGCGCTGATGGCAGCGCTACCGACGAGAGCACCACCGACGGCGGCGACACGCAGGGCTGAGCCGGCTCCTCACAGGAAGGGCCGCAGCGGCACCAGCGCCTTCTCCGCCACCCGAGCCATGAGATGCCTCTCCTTCCAGTGCGGGGAGGTGAGGATCTCGCTGTGCTCGGAATCGGCCTCGAAGATCTGCTCCATCGTGCGTGCGAAGCTCCCGTCGATGATCTCCACGTTCGTCTCGTAGTTGAAGGACAGGGAGAGACGGTCGATGTTCGCCGTGCCCACCGTGGACCAGATCCCGTCCACGGTGGCGGTCTTCGCGTGGATCATCGCCGCGTCGTACAGCAGGATCGTCACCCCTGACTCCAGCAGTTCCGCGTAGAAGCCGCGGGCGGCGAAGTCCGCCACGATGTGGTTGGACTTCTTGGGGACCATCACCCGCACGTCCACCCCGCGCCGGGCCGCGGCCTGCAGCCCGCACAGAATCTGCTGGTCAGGGATGAAGTACGGGGTGGTGATAAAGATGCGGTGCTGGGCCCGCTCGATCGCGGAGAGGTACAGCTGCCGGATGGGGTACACCAGTTGGGTGGGCAGGTTCGCCGCCACCCGCACCGTCGGATCCCAGTCCTCCGGCGGGATCCACGGAACATCCTCATCATCGGGGCTCGCGTCATTCCACAGCCGCGTCATGGCGTGGCGCAGCCCCCACACCCCGGCCTCGATCTGACGCACATGCGTGTCCCGCCACTGCTTGGCATAGGTGTCGCCGATGTTGTACCCGCCCACGAAGGCGATCCGGTCATCGACCACCAGGATCTTGGAGTGGTTGAACCCGGTGTGGCGCAGCAGTCCCCGCCAGTAGGGGCGCGCGAAGGCCGGGAGGCGCCGCACCTTCACCGTGTCCGAGAAGCCCCGGTAGAACGACGGCGGCACCACGAGGTTGCCGAAGCCGTCATAGGCGACCCGCACATCCACCCCGCGTTCGCCCGCCCGGTTCACGGCATCCATGAACCGCTGGCCCACGGAATCGCCCTTCCAGATGAACGTCTCCAGCAGCACCGACTCCTCCGCGGCGTCGATCGCCGCGATCATGTCGTCGTACACGGTGTCCCCGGAGGTGTAGACCGTCAGGTGCGATCCGCGCACCGTGGTCTCGAAGGTGCCCGGGTGCGGCGCCTCGCGCGTCTTGCGCTTCAGGTTCTGGATCTCATCGATCACGATGAGAGCCGTGGCCGCCACGAGCGGCGGGGCAGCCACCGCGGCCGCTCCGATCATCGCCAGGCGCCGCAGCGGGCGCTCCCCGGTGATGGCGCGGACTCGAGTCAGGATGCTCATGAGCACAGGGTATGCGGCCGCGCCCGTCCCTCGCGAGCGCGCCGGAGCACCCGCAGTCGCGGAAACGGCGGGATACCGTCGACGGGACGACGCCCTGATCGACCACAGCCTTGATCGACCGCAGTGATGATCGATCACGACCCTGATCGACTGCAGCGGTGAACGACCACAGCCTTGCTCGACTGCATCTGCCAGGTGATCCTGGTCATCGACCACGATGTCACCTGCGATCTGATGGAGGAGTTCCGATGACCCCGGCCGACACCACCCAGTCCGCGCGCATCGCCGCCCTGCTCGAGGCGGTGCCTCGCAGCTCCTTCGTCGACGGCGCCTTCCTGGGCGGCAGCGCGGGTCTGGAGGTGCTCGACCCGGCCACCGGTCAGGCCCTCACCAGCGTGGTCGATGCGGATGCCGCCGTCGTCGGCACCCTGGCGCTGGACGCTGCCGTGGCAGCGCAGGAGGACTGGGCGCGCACCCTCCCGCGGGAGCGCTCGCAGATCCTGCACCGTGCGTACGAGCTGTGCCATGAGCGCGCCGAGGATCTCGCCCTGCTCATGACCCTCGAGATGGGCAAGCCGCTGGCCGAAGCTCGCGGTGAAGTGACCTACGGCGCGGAGTTCCTGCGCTGGTTCGCCGAGCAGGCGGTGCGCCTGCCCGGCTCGTTCCGCATCGCCCCCGCCGCCGCCGAAGCCATCCTCACCACGAGCCGCCCCGTCGGACCGGTGCTCGCGATCACGCCATGGAACTTCCCGCTGTCGATGGGGACGCGGAAGATCGGCCCGGCGCTCGCTGCCGGGTGCACGGTGGTGCTCAAACCCGCCTCCGCCACGCCGCTGACGTCCCTGGTGCTGATGGAGATCCTGCGGGATGCGGGGGTGCCCGACGGGGTGGTGAACTGCGTGGTGACCTCGAATTCCCGCGGCCTGTCCGCCACGCTGATGGCCGATGCACGGCTCCGCAAGGTCTCCTTCACCGGCTCCACCGCGGTGGGCCGCACCCTGCTGGCCCAGGCTTCGGAGCATGTGCTGCGCTCCTCGATGGAGCTGGGTGGCAACGCCCCGTTCCTCGTGCTGCCGAGCGCCGAGATGGACACCGCAATCGCCGCGGCGATGCCCGCGAAGTTCCGCAACAACGGCGAGGCCTGCACGGCCGCGAACCGTTTCTACGTCCATTCCTCGCGCGCCGAGGAGTTCACGACGCGGCTGCGTGAGGCCACTGAGGATCTGGTGCTGGGGCCGGGCATTGATCCGGCGAGCACCATCGGCCCCCTCATCGACGCCGCGGCGCTGAAGACCGTGGAGGAGCTCGTGGCCGATGCCGTGGAGCGTGGCGCACGTGTGCTCACCGGCGGCCGCCGCGCCACGGCCGAGGAGCTGCCGGCCGGCTGCGCGGACGGCTTCTACTATCTGCCGACGGTGCTGGCCGATGTCCCGGCCGATGCGCGCCTGACCCGCGAGGAGATCTTCGGGCCGGTCGCTCCCGTGATCGTCCTGGACGAGGTGGAGGAGATGATCCGGGCTGCGAACCACACCGAGTTCGGGCTCATGAGCTATGTGGTCGGGGCGGACCTCGCCGAGGTCACCGCCGTGGCCCAGCGCATCGAGTCCGGGATGGTGGCGGTGAACCTGGGTGTCGCCTCGGACCCGTCGGCCCCCTTCGGCGGTGTGAAGGAGTCGGGGCTCGGCCGCGAAGGAGGGCCGACGGGCATCGAGGAGTACCTGGAGACCACCTACGTGCGCCTGCCGCTATGAGCCGTACGCCTGCCGCTCTGGGCAGAGCGTCAGCGGCTGTGAGCTCGGCGCTGTAGGGCCTCCGGGGTGGGGCTCAGGCCCCCTGGTAGCCGGAGAAGTGGTCCGGGTGCCCGCCGCGGCGGCCGTCCTCACCCTTGTCCAGCGCGTCGATCGCCGCGATCTCCTCCGCGGTGAGCTGCAGCTCGAGGGAGGCGAGGTTCGAGGTGATCCGCTCGGGGGTGACGGACTTGGGGATGACCACGTGCCCCTGGGCCAGGTTCCAGGCCAGCATCACCTGGGCCGGGGTGGCGCCATGCGCCTCGGCGATCCCGGTGATGACGGGATCCTCGAGCTCGCCGCCGCCCTGGCCCAGCGGGGACCAGCTCTCGGTGACGATGCCCTTGGAGGCGTGGAACTCGCGCATCTCGTGCTGCGCGAAGTAGGGGTGCAGCTCGATCTGGTTCAGCACCGGCAGCACGCCGGTCTCCTGCTCGAGCATCTCGAGGTCCTGGATGCGGAAGTTCGAGGTGCCGATGGAGCGGATGCGCCCCTGCTCTTGCAGCTCGATGAGGGTCTTCCAGGTCTCCAGCGCCAGACCGTTGGCGGGGGCGGGCCAGTGCACGAGGTACAGGTCCAGCTGCTCCAGGCCCAGGTCCTGCATGGTGCCCTCGAAGCTCTTGAGGGTCTTGTCGCGGCCCTGGTCCTGGTTGGGGACCTTGGAGGTCACGAACACCTCATCGCGCCCCAGACCGGCGCGCTTGAGCGCCTGTCCCACACCGGCCTCGTTCTCGTAGCCGCGGGCGGTGTCGACGTGGCGGTAGCCGGCCTCGAGAGCGGTGACCACCACATCGGCCGCGACATCGTTGGGGACCTGCCAGACGCCGTATCCCAGCTGCGGGATGGAACGGCCGTCGCGGAAGGACACAGCGGGGGTGGTGATCATGATGCTCCTCAGGTCGGTGACGGTCGGATCCGCACCAGGCTATCGGGCGCCGGGAGAACTCACACCCCGGTGACGCCGAGGGACAGCGGGCGCGAGCTGGGATCGGACTGCAGCCACGCCCCCAGCTGCACCGGGTGGATCGGATGCGCGTCGAGCTCATCGAGCGCGATCCAGGCGGTGCCGGCCTGACCGCGATCCGGGGAGGGGCCGAGCCCCGGCTCCTCCCCCTCGGCGAGACCGCACCAGTAGACGGTGTTGACCTGGTGGAAGGGCGGGATCGGGGCGCCGCCGACCATCCGCCGCTCCATCATCACCTCATAGATCAGCGCCACTTGGTGCACCTCCACGAGCGCGCCGATCTCCTCCTCGCATTCGCGCACGAGCGCCTCCGGCTGGGATTCACGATGCTGCTGGCCACCGCCGGGCAGGGCGTACGCCTCCCCGCCGCGGTCATCGACGTAGTGGTTCAGCAGCACCTTCCCGTCGTCGATGATCAGGGCTTTCACGCCCACGCGAGGCTGGCTCATGCGTTCTGCTCCCCCGTCAGATGCTGCTCGGCCAGCGCCCGCAGCGATGCGTCATCGGGGGCTGCGAGCAGCTGCGTCACCAGCTGCTCATCGCGCAGCACACCCATCAGGCGCTGCAGGGCGGCCAGGTGCTCGCGGGCGTCGGTCAGCAGCGGCATCGCGACCAGGCGCACCGCGACCTCCCGGCCCGGCGCGGCCATCTCCCCGAAGGCCACCGGCTGAGCGAGGGTGGCGAGCGCGAGGCCGGGGCGCTGCACATGCTGCGGATCGGCGTGCGGGATCGCGGTGGGGATCGGGGTGGGCAGGCCCGTCGGGTAGGCGGCCTCCCGCTCGGCGAGCGCGCGCGGGAAGTCCGCGGAGACCACGCCGTCGTCCAGCAGCTGGGCGGCGAGGGTCTCCAGGACCTCCGCGCTGCTCGCGGCCTCGCACTGCGCGAGGACGAGGTGCAGGGCGAGGGGGGCGCGGGGCGCGGGGGTGTGCTCGTAGGTCATCGGGCTCGCTTCCGCCGGAGGTGCTCCTTAGATTCTGACACTCACGGAGCGCCGATGCGTACGCTGAGCGCAGCCCGCGCGGCCCGCCCCGGCGCCGCGCGTCATCCCCGTCCCTGCAGGAGGTTCCATGCCCGCGCCTCGCGATTCCGCCGTGATCGTGCGCGCGGCCCGGCTGTACTACGAGCAGGGCTGCTCGCAGACCGAGATCGCCGCGGAGCTCGGGCTGTCGCGCTCGAATGTCTCACGGATCCTCTCGCAGGCGCGCGAGCGCGGGATCGTGGAGATCACGATCCATGATCCCGACGGTCCGCCGCAGCGGGATGCCGCGCTCGAGGCGGCGCTGCGCTCAGCGTTCTCGCTGCAGGCGGTGCAGGTGGTCTCCGCCCCCCGCACCCCCGGGATCGAGGCGGTGGCGCGGGCGGGCGCGACGCTGCTGGAGCAACTGGCGCCACAGGTGGGAAGCATCGGGGCGTCCTGGGGGCAGACGGTGCAGTCCACTGTGGCGGCGCTGCCCGCCCATCGGCTGCGTCCGGCCCCGCGGGTGCTGCCGCTGGTGGGTGGGCACAGCGCCCTGGATGAGCTGGATGCGGGCGAATCGGTGCTGCGGACTCTCGCGGACCGGCTGGGGGCGCGACCGGAGATGCTGTATGCCCCGGCGGTGCTGGAGTCGGGGACGGCCGCGGCGACGCTGCGGGCGGAGTCCTCGATCGGCTCGGTGCTGGAGGCGGCCGCGCAGGTGGAGCTCGCGCTGGTGGGCATCGGCTCGGTGGGCGTGCACTCCTCCTCGCGGATCGTCGAGCTGATGGCGCTGGATGCGGCCGAGCAGGAGCGGTTTTTCGCGCAGCGGCCGGTGGGCGATGTGTGCGGGCGGTTCGTCGATGCCTCCGGGGTGCCGCTCGGGGCGCCGACGGATCAGCGGGTGCTCGCCGTGACGTTCTCCGAGCTGCTGCGCATCCCCCAGGTGCTGGGTGTGGCGGCCGGCGCGGACAAGGCCCCGGGGCTCACGGGGGTGCTGCGTTCCGGGGCGATCCACACCCTCGTGGTGGACACGGAGCTGGCCCGCGCGGTGCTTGCCGGGATCTGAGAAGCGGCGGGCGCTCAGCTGCGCCCGGCGATGGCGTCGCCGATGCGGGCCGTGAGCTCGCGGTCCACCGGCAGCTCGACCTCGTCGAGATGCGTGATGGGGCAGGCGAGACGGCCTGAGGACAGCAGCCAGGCGCCCTGGGACTCCTTCACCTGCGCCGGGGTGAGCAGCTCCTCGGCGCACTGGCGTCCCATCGCCCGTAGCGCATCGAAAGCGCTGGTCACTGAGGTGCCGGGGAGCACGCCGACGCTCACGGGGGTGGTGAGGAAGCGGTCCTCGCGCTGCACCAGGAGCGTGGAGGTGGGGCCTTCGAGGGCGTAGCCGTCGGAGGAGACGAACAGCACCTCCTCGGCGCCGCGGCGCTGGGCCTCGCGCAGCACCGCCATGTTCACGGCGTAGGAGAGGGTTTTCGCGCCCGCGAGCAGCCAGGGGCTGGTTGCCGGGGCGGTCGTGGACAGGCCCCTATCGAGGGTGATCACGCGCAGTCCGGCGCGGGCGGGTGCGTAGTCCTCGGCGGTGCGGGCGTGGATCCAACAGGTGGGCTCATCGGTCCCCTCGACCCCGCGGGTGAGGGACAGGCGCACGGTGAGCTCGCGCACCGGCTCATGGGCGGCGACCGCCGCGTCGAGCGCGGCGGTAAGGACCTCGAGGTCCGGGGCGGGCAGGTCGATCATCGCGGCGGAGCGGGTCAGGCGCTCCAGGTGCGGGCGCACATTCACAAGCGTGCCGTCGAAGGCACCGAGCGTCTCGAACACGCCATCGCCGCGCGTGGCCACGAAATCGGTGACCAGCAGCTGCGGGGAGTCGATCGCAGCCAGGTGGAATGCCTCGGCGCCGTCCGGCGCGGCGCCCATCACCCCCGGCACCATGACGAGGACGTCGGATCGCCGATCGCTGCTGTTCATGACACATCTCCTGCTGCGCGGTCCCCGCCGAAGGGGCTGGAACCAGGGTAGCGCCGGGATATGTGTGCGCCGGGCTGCGCGAGGAGCGACGGCTCAGCGGGACTGGTGGCCGACGGTTCAGCCGCGGCCGATGGCCTCCCCGGCGGACGTGCCGCCACGCTGACCGAAGGCCTCCGAGAGGTAGGCCACGAGCCGCTCGAACATCGTCATGCTCTCGCCGGAGCTTTCGGCGATGAAGCGCCCGCCCAGCGAACCGCCGGTCATGCTCGCACCGTGCTCGAGGCCCTGCGGACCAAGGGTCGTGACCACCGGGGCGGCCTCAGCCTCCCCGCCACCGACCGGCGCGCTCGCGCCACCTCCGCCACCGGAGGCACCGCCGCCCCCACCGGACGCACCGCCGCCTCCGCCGCCACCGGAACCCCCGGCACCGCCGGCATCGGACGCACCCCCGCCGCCACCAGCACCACCGCCGCTGGAGAGCTCGGATCCCGCGCCGCCGAGCGCCCCGGAGCCGATCATGTCTCCGACCCCGCTGCCGATGCCCATCCCGGTCTCGTGATTCAGGCCGGTGCCGATATCGCGCAGCCCCTCCCCCACAGAGCCGACGCCACCGGAGAGCAGCGAGGCGAGGATCCCACCGATCAGCCCGCCGAACACGGTGCCCATCAGCGCACCGAGGAACGCGGCACGGGCCACCGGATTGTTCATCACTGCACGGAGGAGCTCACCGAACGCATCGGCCATCCCGCCGGTGCCCTCGCCGCCCTGCCCCTCGGGGCCGAAGACCGAGGTCAGCGCGTCAGACAGCGCTTCACCCTGCGGGGTGGAGCCGAGCAGCTCGAAGGACTGCTGCAGTGCGCCCTCCCCGACGGCCGCGCCGAGCAGCGCCCCGATACCTGCTTCCACCTGCTCCTGCGGAGTTCCGCCCAGGCCAGCCCCGGCGCCACCGGAACCCGAACCGCCACCAGAGCCCGTGCCGCCGCCTGCACCGCGAGAACCGCCGCCGCCAGAGCCGGAGCCACCGCCGGAACCGGTACCGCCCCCACCACCGGCGCCCCCGCCAGCGCCTCCGGAATCATGCGCACCCAGCGTCGAGGCGCTCTCCTGCTCATCGGCGTGCTCGAGCAGCCGCCGGGCGCGATGCCGCAGCTCCACGCTGCAGTCCTGCAGGCCGGGGCGCACGGCGCCGGACCAGTCGGCGCGGAACCGGTCAGCGTCCTCGCCGAGCCACTCGACGCGGTCGATCAGGCCCGTCAGCAGGGTCTCGAGGTCCTCGACCGCGCCCGAGCGCCGCGCCACGATCTGCGACATGGTGCGCAGCGCCTCGGTATCCGCCCCCCAGAACGCGTTCATCGACCGCCGTCCCCCTTCTGTGCTCGCTGCTGCCTGTCCTGCTGTGCTCCCGCCGGGCCCATCGGCCCGGGTCCCTCGTCATGACCAGCGTAGGGGCGCTGCTCACTGGCGACCATGGGGAGGAGTCCCCATGGACCGCCCCACCCCTGAACCGCCCGGCCCATAGACCGCCCGGCCTCTGGACCGCCCGGCCCCGCTCAGACCTCCGGGAGCATCTCCCGCACCCAGGCCGGCACGCGGTCCGCCCCCACCCGGGAGGCGAGCTGGTAGGCGTAGGCGCGGTCGATCCCGCCCAGGCCATCGAAGCTCCCCGGATCCTCGTCGTAGGTGAAGTCCGTGGACAGGGCGATGCGGTCCGGGTCCTCCGCCGGGCGGCGGAAGTCCAGGCGCACGGAGACAAACGCTTGCTCCTGCTCGGCGGTGGCCTGCTGCAGCGCATCCAGCAGCAGGGTGATCTGGGAATCAGTCGCGAAGGTGGCGTCGCCGCCGCTCGCGGTGCCGTCCCGGTCGGTGATGACGATCCGGCCGGCCCATTCTTCCGCATGCGGGATGAATGCCGCGCCCACCCCGGCCCAGCTCTCGGTGAGGTCCAGGGAGCTCAGCAGCACGGTGGCGAGGTCGCGCAGCAGCTCCCCTTGGCGCTCCATCGGGGATGGGCCCGGCGCGGGTGGTCCGGGGGGCATCGGCTGGTCGGTCATGGCATTCCCTCTCGGCGGTGGATCAGGCGCGCTCAGCGCGGGAAACGGGCACCGTCAGGGTAGTTGGCCAGATGATCGTCCACGATCTTCTCGCCGTCCTCGTGGATGGTCACGTCGTAGCTCTCGGGCACGTACTCCCACGGCGCGGAGCCCTGCTCCGGGCTGACCCCCTTGGGCTGTTCATCGCCCCAGTTCACGCGCGTCTCATAGGAGTAGGACTTCCCGTCGTCCTCGATCCCGTCGGCCATGAGGGTCTCGTAGGTGTAGATGGTGTCCTTGCCGCTGCGGGACTGGTTCACCTCATCCCACTGGCGGGTGTAGTTGATCTCCTCGCGGATGCCGCCCAGCTGGCGGGCCAGCACGTGGCCGGCATTGAACTCGACCGGCTCGGAGGTGCCGTCCCCGGCCATGTCCCACCGCTCGGCGATCTTGGATTGGATGGACTGGGAGCGGGACATATCGCGGTCCACGATGACGTCCGGGACGTACATGTGCTCGGTGCGGCCCAGCTCATCGGTCTGGTAGTACGTGGACTCGTTGACGTGGTACGTCGCGTCGGGGAAGACCTCGCGCAGATTCGGGTTCATCTGCTTGCCGCCGCCGGTGGCCTCGACGTACACCACATCACCGTTGCCATCGGTGTAGTAGGTGCCGTGATCGCCCACGTCATAGCGGGTCTCGGGGTCCAGCTGCAGCGGATTGCCCTCGCTGTCCATGCCGAAGGGGACGTCATCGGCCGACGGGGCGAGCTCGTGGTCGCCATCGACGCGGACCGTGTGCTCCGTGGGCGGGGGCTCGAGCATCATCCCGGTGTCGTCATAGGCGAGCTCGCTCTCGGCGCCCACCGCATCGGAGGCGTCCGCGGCGGAGGCCGCCATGCGCTGCGCCCCGTCGAGCGGGGCGCTTGCGGCCAGCAGCTGGATCTCCCCGAGCTCCATCTCTGTCGCCGCCTCAGCAGCGGTGGCCGCGGCGCCGATCGCGGCTCCTACTGCGCCGCCGAGGGCACGTCCCACGGCACCGATGGCCTCGCCGACTCCCGCCCCGCGGCCGGACTCGCCGCCCGGATCGGAGGTGGCGTCCTGCTCCTCGGCGTGATCCGTCAGCTCGCGGGAGTCCTCGCGCAGCCGCATGGCGCTGCGGTCCAGGTCAGGACGCACCCGCGCGGCCCAGTCGACGCGGAAGGCCTCCGCATCCGGGCCCTGCCAGTCCACGCTCTCGATGAGTGCGGCCAGGCGTACGGCGAGGTCGTCGATGCGCTGGGCACCGCGTTCTACGGTGCCGCCTGCCTGCCGTAGGGACTCGGTATCCGCCCCCAGGAATCCGTTCACGGCCTCTCCCCTGTTGCGCCCGCTCTGCTCCGGCCGCAGCCAACCTATCGGCGGCGCTGTGGGCTGGACATGGGGAGTTCTCCCCATCCGGTACGACAGGGCTCTGGCAGGGCTGCGGGAGGACCCCGGGTGGGCCGACGGGGGGGCGCTCAGCCGTCCTGCAGGGCGATGCTCAGCCGTCCTGCAGGGTGACCACGAGCCCGTCGGCCCCGAAGCGCACATGCAGGGCGAGCGGGTCGCCCGGGGTGTCGGTGTCCATGAGGTCCACGCGGGTGCCGAGCGCGGCGCCGCGCAGATCCCAGATCGCCAGCGCCCCCGCCACCTCGGCCGCATCAGCCACCTGCTCCGCGGAGCAGGGCGCGGCCTGCGGCATGTCCGCGAGCTCGCGCATGCCCAGCAGGGCGGCGAACAGATGCTCATCCATGAACTGCTCGGCGGCGTCGGTGCGGGCGTCGGCGGAGTCCTCGGCGGCGGGGCCGCGCTCGGCCAGGGCCGTGAGGGTCCGCTCGAGGGCGTCCGTGAATCGGTCGAGGTAGGTGGGCAGGTCGGGGGCGGCCAGCTGCAGGGCGAGGTCCTCGCCGATGCCGTACACCGCGCCCGGGGCGCCGTGCTCATCGAGGGTGAGGATCACCGCGGCGTCGGGCGTCTCGTAGAGGGGGTAGAAGCTCGTCGGCTCCCCCAGCAGGGTGTAGGGACCCACATCGGTGCGCTCCTCGATCTGCAGGGTCAGCAGCGGTAGTTCCCGCAGCCTCACCCCGCCCAGCTCATCGGTGAGCTGTTCGAGGGCGGGCGGCGGATCAGCGGCCACCTCCGTCTCGGCGAGGGCCGCGCCGGGGATCATCTGCACATCCTCACCATGCCGCGTGGCGAGGGAGGACAGGCGGTCCAGGACGGGGCGCAGGGATGCGAGCGGCAGGGGCTCGGCGGCGGTGGGCCAGGGCAGGCGCGGGGCGGACATCGGGGTGCTCACGCGCCCAGTGTGCCAGGCGGACCGCTGCTGACCGCAGTGTCAGACGGGCTCGCCGTCGAGGGCGGGGGCGTGTTTGGATGTCCCCGCCCGCCCCGAGCACCTGGAGGTCTGATGGGACGCGAGATCGGCACCACCGAGTACACGAGATCCCAGCGCACCCGATACCGGCGGGACCTCAAGCGCAACCTCGACCTGTTCGAGACGTTCCTGGACACCTCCGAGTTCGTCGACGAGGGCACCGTGGGCGTGGAGCTCGAGATGAACCTCGCCGAGACCGGTTCGATGGATCCCGCGCTCGTGGCGTCGCAGGTGCTCGAGGATCTCGACGATGAGGAGTATGTCCACGAGATCGGTGCCTTCAACCTCGAGGTGAACCTTCCGGTCAGCCACCCCACCGGTCGCGGCATCGCCCAGCTCGAAGAGGATCTGGGGGCCAAGGTCGATCGGGCCGATGACGCCGCGCGGGGGCGCGGGGCCCGGGTGGTGCCCATCGGCCATCTGCCCACCATCACCGAGGACCTGTTTGCGGAGGAGAGCTGGCGCGCCCCCGGCGCTCGCTACCAGGCGCTCGAGAACTCCGTGCTCGAGGCCCGCGGGGAGGAGATCACCCTGCGGATCGAGGGCGAGGGCAAGGGGCTGGATGCGAGCTTCGACTCGATCGCCCCGGAGTCCGCGTGCACCTCGATGCAGCTGCACCTGCAGGTGCCGCCCGAGCAGTTCGCGGCCGCCTGGAACGCGGCCCAGGCGATCGCCGGTCCGCAGGTGGCGCTCGCGGCGAACTCGTCGTTCCTGTTGGGCAAGCGGCTGTGGCACGAGACCCGCATCCCCACCTTCGTGCAGGCCCTGGATACCCGGCCCATCGAGTATGCGACGCAGGGCGTGCGTCCGCGCGTGTGGTTCGGCGAACGCTGGATCACCTCGATGTTCGACCTGTTCGAGGAGAACGTGCGGCTGTTCCCCGCGCTGATCCCGGAGTCGCGGGAGATGACGGAGGAGCCGCTGCTGACCGCAGGGGCGGCGCCGCGGCTGCATGAGCTGATGCTGCACAACGGCACCGTCTGGCGGTGGAATCGGCCGATCTACGACCCGGGGACCGACGTGCCGCATCTGCGGCTGGAGAACCGGCTGCTGCCGGCCGGGCCGACGGCCGCGGACATGGCCGCGAACGCCGCATTCTTCTACGGGCTCGCACACGCACTGGTGCATGAGCGGCGGCCGCTGTGGTCACGGATGAGCTTCGAGCAGGCCGATGAGAACTTCCACCAGTGCGCCCGCTGGGGCCTGGAGGCGCGAATCCGCTGGCCCCGCATGGGCCGCGTGCGCGTGGCGGACCTGCTGCAGGAGAAGCTGATCCCCCAGGCCGTGGAGGGGCTCAAGCACCTGGGCGCGGACCCGGATGTGGTGGACCACTACGGCGGGATCCTCTCCGAACGCGCCCGCACCGGCCGCAACGGTGCCCGCTGGCAGATCGACACCGTCACCACCCTCGAGCTGCGCGGCGCCACCCGCGCGGAGGCACTCGCGGAGATGACCCGCCGCTACCGCGATGCGGTCAGCTCCGGGGCGCCCGTGCACGCCTGGAAGGTCCCGGCCCGCCAGCGGTGAGAGGGCGGCACTGACGCCACTCTGCTGGCCTGACATCCTGGAACTCATCGCCCCGCCAGCCTCAGCCACCACCCCGGAGACCTCATGACCACCAGCCCCACCGCTCCCCGTGCGACCCGACGCACGCTCGCCTGCGCGGCCTCGAGCCTGCACGACGACGCAGCCGGGGCCTGACCACGATGGCCGCTGCTGCGCTGGGGACGCGGCTGCACCGTTTCCGCACCGCCCCTTCGGTGCTCGCGCTGCTGTGGTACCTCTCGCTGGGGCCCCTCGTCATCGCGGTGTCGATCGTTCTGGGGATCTGGCGGGAGCTGCCGTGGATGCTGTGGGCCGAGGTGCCCGTCGGCGGGATCATCGGGATCGTTGCGGTGGCGTTCCTCGCCTGGAGCTGTTCGTCGTTCCTGGACCTGCACGAGCGTGGCGTGGTGGTGGGGCGGTCGTTGCTGGGCGGGGCACCGCGGGAGATGCTGTTCACGGAGATCCATCCCGCGTCGCTGCGCGTGTTCTCCTCGATCGATGACATTCGGCCCTTCCGTGGCACCTCCCGCATGATCAGCAGCGACTGGAACCTCGCCCCCGGGGCCGACCTCGCGGTCACCTTCGTGGGGCCAGATCGGCGCACAGGGCTCGGTCCCATCCCGCGCCCACCGCAGCCGGGGCGCGGGATCGTCATCTTCAGCACCCCGCAGGCGCAGGTGCTCGCCGAGCAGCTGCGCCGCGGCTTGGAAGCCGCGGGCTGCCCGGCCCATCTGGCCCGCTGGTCGCAGCAATTCGGGGTCCAGAAGATCCGGGGCATCGGCGGACGCACGCATGCGCAGATCCCCGGGATGCACGTCGACTGGCACCCCTGAGCCGCTCTCGGCTCCTGCCGGGCTGATCCCACTGTCCGGCACGAGACATCGTCGGCGATGCGCGGCGGGGAGTCCTCCCCATCGCACGGCTGCATGAGGCGGTATAGCGTGTGGCCAGCAGTTCGTTCACATCGCATGGAGGACCCCTCATGAGCAACCCCTACGGGATGCCGCCCACCCCGCCGAAGAAGAGCCGCACTGGCCTGTACATCGGGTTGGCCTGCGGCTGCCTGGCACTGGTGGCGCTGCTCATCGCCGTGATCGGCGGCGGGGTGTGGTTCCTGGGCCAGAGCGGCGGCACGGAGGATCCCACCTCCGGCCCCACCACGAGCGAGGAACCCATTGAGGACCCGACGGACGATCCGACGGACGATCCGACGGACGATCCGATCGATGAGCCCACCGAGGATCCGACCACCGAAGAGTCCGGGATGATGCTGTCGTCCTCGACGCCGCGCACGGCCTCCACCTTCGAGTTCGAGGGCGAGGAGAAGAAGCCTCAGCTGGACACCTTCATCATCCTCGAGCTGACGATCACGAACAATCTGGACGACACCATCGACCTCGCGGACGCCGACTTCGCGTTCTACGACACCTCCGGCAATGACGTGCACGTCAGCTACGTGACCGCTCCGCAGCAGGAGATCCTCCCCGGAGACTCCGTGCCGGTGACTCTGGTGGGGGATGCTGAGAGCGGGGTCACGGTCGCCGAGGTGGAGATGACCGATCCGGTGGGTACCGGCGGCAACCCGGTGAAGGTCCCCGCAGGTTCCTGATCTGCGGTTCCACTCCCGTCCCGGGATTCGCGCCACCGTCCGGGAACGATTTTCAGCAAATCGCCAGGCGCGGCCCAGTGATCTTCGAACTAGCACCGGTTCACTAGTGGCAACGCGTCACCGGAGGAGCCGCTGACGGAGGAGGAGGCGGGCTCCGCTGATCCGGGACGCGGGGGAAAGGGATGGCCCCGGCTCGTGGGGACGAGCCGGGGCACTTTCCTGTTCGGGGCCGGTGTTCGGGGTCGGCCCGGTCAACGCGACGGGACCGGTCAGCGCCGCAGGCCCGGTCAGCGCCGCAGGTCGATGCCGAATACGCGACGGATCTGCGCGACCGCGTGGCGGGTGAAGCGACGGTCCGACGGGGTGGAGGCGAAGGGCACGAACAGCCCCGGATGCTCCGGGTGGGTGACACGGCCATGGGTGGACCCGGCACGGACCACGAACCCCGCCTGCTCCATGCGCTCCAGCAGCTCACGTCGACTTGTGGGATGGCGGGTGCCGCGGCCCCCACGGGCGGAGCGCCCGGCCGCATCCTCCGCGATCGCGAGGCTGCGCTCCACCTCCGTCGGCCGTACCGACAGCGCATAGGCGCGAGAGAACGCGCCGATCACGGCGTTGTCCACGCGCCGCACCTGCACCACGAGGGGGCCGCGCAGGAAGTGGTCGCTGGCCCCGGCATCGGCGCTCCAGGCGTCCTCCGGGTCGGCGACCGTGAGCACCACCTGCTCCCGCTCGAGCGTCTGGATGCCCACCACACGGATCTCACCGTCGTCGATCCGCAGCGGGCGCGGCACCGGCCGCGGATCGTCGGCGTCCAGGGTCACCAGCGCCTCTGAGGGGGCCG
The DNA here is from genome assembly GCF_023062615.1 of Brachybacterium sp. Marseille-Q7125. Taxonomy (NCBI): domain Bacteria; kingdom Bacillati; phylum Actinomycetota; class Actinomycetes; order Micrococcales; family Dermabacteraceae; genus Brachybacterium; species Brachybacterium sp. Marseille-Q7125. The sequence continues at coordinate 34,546 of NZ_JALLAL010000032.1, forward strand.
ATGGAGCGCGGCGCGGCAGCTCGATCGTGCGAGCCCGGCGTCGCGGCAACGGGCCCGACGGGGAGCGCCGCGGCAGCGGGCCCGACGGGGTGGACGGGGCGGGCGCCTTCTCGGGGGTGTTCTGCGGCTCCGCGCTGCCCGGCCGTGGCACGGCGGTGTAGTCGACGGGGGTGACGCGGCGAGCGGGGTCGATGCGGCCGGCGAGATCGCGCGGGCTCGGGCGGGGTGGGGTTGCTGCCATGTGCCTTCCCTCCGCTGCTGTGGCCCTGCCGGTGTCCCCAGCATGGTGGCATGCCCGGGCGCCTGCGTCCGCCGGGCGGTGGCCGAGGGCACCCGGACCAATCGACTACCGTGGGCCCGTTCGCGCCCGTCGACGTGAGGATCTGCCCGTGAGCGCGCTGCCCACTTCCCGTCCCGCCCGTGCCCGCCTGGCCGGCGCACTGTTCGCCCTGACCCTGCTGGGCACCGCCTGCACCGGCGGCGAGGAACCGTCCCCGGCGGAGGATCCCGCCGCAGCCTCAGATGCCGGGGGTGCTTCCGATGCCGGCGGTGAGGCGGACGATACCTCCGATGGCGGCGGGGAGAGCTCGGTCGCCCTGCCGCAGGATCCCTACCCCATCACCCCCGCACCCGAGGACTTCGAGGCACCCGCGGCCTGCTCCGGTGAGGGCGCCTTCTTCGCCTCCGTGGGTGACACCGCAGAGCCCGGCCTGCCCGAACGCGCCGGGGAGACCCTCACGGTGACGGTCGTCGACATCGAGGATGATCGCGCGCTGCTGGAGGCCACCATCGGCGATGGGGAGCCGCGTGAGGTCGAGCCGATCACCCTCGGGGAGACCGTCACGATCGACCTGTGGACCCTGTCGGTGACCAGCGTGTGCGCGGACACCGAGCAGGTCGAGTTCGACCTCATCGACTGAACCGACGGGTCGGCTGAACCGCCTGCATCACTAGAATCGGCTGCACCGCGACGTCACCGATGGCGACTAGCCGCACCGGGGACGCGCCCCGGTGCGGCTGCGGCTCAGGCGCGGCGGGAGCGGCGCACCAGCCAGGTGCCCAGCAGGCCCAGGCCCGCGGCGGCCGCGGCGAGCGCACCCGCCTCCACACCGGTGCGGGCGAGCGGCCGGGCACCGGTCGCGGTGCTGCCGGACGGGCTCGTGCCCGACGGGGCGCTGCCGCCGGTGCCGACTTCGATCACGGCTCCGGACTCGTCATCGGCCGGATCCTCATCGGCCGCATCCTCCTCGCCCGGGGTCTCGTCGTCCGGTTTCTCCTCGCCCGGCTGCTCCTCCTCGGGGGTGCCGCCGGCATCGCAGCGCTCATCCAGCAGGCCGATGCCGCGCAGGTTCGTGCCGTCGGTGTCCGCGTCATCGGCGAACCAGGCCATGCGCACCCCCTCGGTGCACACATCCGTCGGCTCGAGGGCCACGCCCTCGTTCGCGAACTGCTCGGGCATGCCCTCGGCGCGCTCCAGCACCGGACCGGCCTCGACGGTCTTGGCGCCGAGGTTGTACTGCACCGACATGCCCTGCACCGCCTCATCGCCGAAGGCCCACAGGGTGTTGCTGGCCGCGTCGTAGTCCAGCGCCATCAGGCCATCGAGCGGCGAGGGAAGGGTGGCGAGCAGCTCCGCGGACCCATCGGCCTGCAGCGCCAGGGCATACACGTCACCGGTGTCCTCGAGCACCACGAAGGCGTAGGCCTGCGCGGCTGGGACCTCCACCCCCAGGTTCGCCATCGCCTCGGGGCCCACCATCTCGATGCCCTCGAGGCCGCCGTTGGCTGACGTGGTCGGCAGCACCTCGGTGAGGTTCCACTCGGAGACGGCCACGAGCTCCTGCTCGCTGCTGCTCGCATCGAAGGCAAGGATCGTGTTGCGGCTGGTGCCCTTGGTGTCGTTGTCCCGCTCGGCGGAGACGTAGATCAGCCCGTCGGTGCCCACGGAGATGCCCTCCCCGTCGGGCGTGCCGGTGCCGTCGGCGAAGCGGGTGAGCTTGCCGCCGATGGGCCAGCCCTCGCTCTGGCGCCAGATGCCCTCGCCGTCGCGCTCGAGGCGGGAGATCTGCCCGGCGTCATTGTTCACGGCCCACAGCACCTGGGTGCCGTCCTCAAGGATCTGCAGGTCCAGGCCCGACAGGTCCTCACCCCACTCGGAGGGGTCATCGGCCGCGATGACGTTCCCATCGGTGGGCAGCGGAGTGGTCTCGAGGTCACCCTCGCCCGGCCCGCAGTCGTTCTGTGCACCGGGGGTCGCGGCGCCGGAGGGCCCGTAGACGCCGTCGCACAGCGCGTTCGAGGGCAGCACATGCTCGCTCCAGGCGACCTGGCCCAGCAGCTCGCCGCTCGGGTCCTGCAGGCGCACCATGTCCTCGCCGCCCAGACCGAAGCCCAGCTCATCCCCGGTGATCAGGAGGATCTCGCCGGGCTGCAGCACGGTGCCCTCGGGGATCGTGAACACGTGCTCGTCGTCGTCATCGAGGATGCGGTGGCCCGAGAGGTCCACCGGCTGCTCGCCGAGATTGGTGAGCTCCACGAAGTCATCGCCCTTGGAGTTCGTCTCCGTGATGACCACATCGCCGCAGGCGTTCGGGGCGCCTGGGGTCGCCACGTGGCTCATGCCCGCCGTGCCCTCGGGGCCGCACAGCTGCCAGGAGGGGGCGGCGTGCGTGCCCTCCGGCCAGGCCAGACCGTCCATGAGGTAGCCGTTATCGGTGAACAGGCGGGCCTGATCGCCCTTGCCCAGGCCAAAGGGCACGCCGGTGATCTGCAGGATCTCCCCGGGGGCGAGGGTCGTGCCGGCGGGCAGCACGTGCGGGGTCTCGTTGGGGAGGTCCTTCTCATCCAGCAGGTACCAGCCGGAGAGGTCCACCTCGCGGTCGGAGACATTCATGATCTCCACCCAGTCATCCCCCTCGGAGACCGCCTCGGTGACCCGGATGGTGCCGGCATCGGGGTGGTCGCCGGGCGCCTTGGGCGCCTCGTAGGGCCCGGAGTTCTCGGCGCCCTTGGTGGGCTCGGCGGAGGCGACCACCTCGCCGTCGATCCGGATGTACGTGGTGGGGGCGTGCTCGGTCCAGGTGATCTCGTCGATCAGCGTGGTGCCGTCGGCGGCGAACAGGCGGGCCGCATCCTCGCCGCCCAGGCCGAAGTCGAACCCGCCCGGCACGGCCTTCTCGTGGTCGAGCACGAGGAAGGCGCCGGGCTCGATGACGGTCCCGGCGGGGATCTGCCAGGTGCGGTCGTCGTTGTCGTCCTTGAGGTACCAGCCGGAGACGTCCACCGGCTCAGTGCCGGTGTTCTGCAGCTCCACCCAGTCCTCCCCGCCGTCGGGGTCGGAGGACTCCACCTCGGAGATCACCACGTCCGTGTCGGCGGCCTGGGCCGGGGCGGCGCCGACCACCGCGGCGGCCAGCGGCGCGGACAGCGCGCCGGCGATCAGCAGGGCGCCGGCACGGCGCGACAGGGCGGGCAGGGAGCGCATGGGTTCTCCTTCACGGGGGTGGGATGGGCTCTTATACACCGCTGACGCTGCCGACGGTACCTCCGGGGTGAGGCCTCG
>NZ_JALLAL010000033.1:0-37822 GCF_023062615.1 Brachybacterium sp. Marseille-Q7125
CAGCGGTCAACGCGTGTCTCTCGACCGGGCGGCAACACCCCCCGGACCATGAATGGCAGGGCAACAAAGCCATACCCGGCCGAGCGACCAGACCCCCGACCATCGGGGGTGCTCACACGGTAACGGGCGGGGCCATCTGCCGCGTGCTCAGCGCGACAGAGTGTGGGTTCATCACCTCGCGCGGCTAACGGGCCGCCAAGGCACGCCCAGCCTAGGCCAGGGCGCTGCGCGATGAGGTTCTCCTGCCCGAGCTCCAGCGCATCCATGCCGATAACTACAGCGTCTACGGGGTGCGGAAGATGCACCATGCGATGGGGCGCGCTGGCTGGGATGTGGGCCGTGAGGTCGCCCGCCTTATGCGGGCAGCTGGCCTGCAGGGCGTGCGGCGTGGCCGGAAGCTGGTCACCACGCGCTCTGCGCAGGAGCCCGATGCCCGCCCGAACCTCGTAGAGCGGCGCTTCATCGCAGACCGACCGCATCGCCTGTGGGTTGCTGACATGACCTACGTGCGGATCCTCGCCGGGTTCTGCTACGTCGCCTTCATCACTGACGTGTGCACTCGCAAGATCGTCGGATGGGCCGTCTCTTCCACGCTCCACACCGACGGCCTGCCCCTGCTGGCGCTGGAGCACGCACTGCTGACCAGCGGCGCCGTGCGCAGCGAGAGCGGACTGATCCATCACAGCGACCGAGGAGCCCAATACGTTTCCCTGGCGTACTCTGACGCGCTGATCACTGCCGGGGTCACCGCATCGGTCGGCTCGGTCGGAGACTCCTACGACAACGCCCTGGCCGAGGCCGTCAACGGCCTGTTCAAGGCCGAGCTGATCCGCTCCCAGCGGTTCTGGGAGTCCACCCAAGCAGTCGAGATCGCCACCATGGGCTGGGTCCACTGGTGGGACACCGAGCGTCTGCACGAAGCTCTCGGCTACCGCACTCCCGCGGACGTCGAAGCGTCCTACACTCACCCCACGACCACTCACCCCACGACGACCGCGCCCGCGACCGTCTCACCACGGAACAAAACCCAGGGCGCTTCATCCTGCGGCCTGCGGATCTGTGCGGCACGGACTTGAACCGGGCGTCGAACAGCAAGATCGACCGCAACGCCCAGAAGTACCCCATCGACAAGTCCCGCGGCACAGCCGAGAAGTACACCCGACTCACCTGAACGAGCCCAACACTCCAGGCTGTGCCGCCTTCACGGAGCGGCTCGTGCAGCGTCAGCTGACGAGCTTCGCTCCCTTGGTGCGGTTGCAACGCCAGCAGAGCGTCTGAAGATTGCTGGGCTCGCTGAGGCCACCCTTGGACACAGGGATGATGTGGTCGACCTCAAGTAGGAGGTGGGGCTCTTCGGCTACGGAAATCCCGCACTTCATGCAGGCGTGGCCGTCGCGCTCCTTGATCCAGCTGCGCAGCTTCGCCGTCATCAGCGCGCGCTGGCCGGCAGCGGACTTCGCCCAGCGGATCTTCTCTACGAGGGTCTCAGAGATCGCATCGAGCGTCTGGGTGTCGAGGTCGATGCTGTAGGTCTGACCGCTATTGCCACCCGCGGAGGTGTACTGGAACTTGTAGTGCGGGTAGGGCACCTCGATCGGCGAAAGCTCGGCACCGATCAGGCTCCAGAACTCGTCCGAGTAGCGCTTCAAGATGAACTTCGGCGGAGCGATCCGGCCGATGATGTCGGCCTCACGCTCGCTGACGTTGGCGACGGCCTCTTCAAGCCGGGAGATGTCCTGCGCGACGCGCTGCACGTCGGCAAGGGTCTCCTTCGTTGCCTTGATGCCGAAGTACTTCATCAGGTACTTGATCGGCTCCATACTCGCGTTCCGCACGACCTGAAGAGACGCGTTGTGCACGTGCTCGGAGTACTCCGCGACGTTGCGATCGCGGCGGTAGTTCCATTTCGAGGTGTTATCGAATGTGCCGAGATGCGCGTACTTCCCGGTGTCCGAGGATCCGAGCTCGAAGCTGCCCTCGTCGCGGATCTGGGCCACGTACTCGACGACGGCGTTGTGCTCGGCCACGAGCGACTGCACGTCGGCACGGAGCTCCTGGAAGGACTCCGAGTTGAAGTAACGATTCTTCCGGATGCGCCAGACGATCGGGTTCCCGATCAGGACGAGCGCCAGACCGATGAAGAACCCGGGCCCGCCCAGCAAGTTGGTGAGCAGGATCGGCATCAGGATCAACAGCGTGATGAAGAGTGGCTTAGGCATCAAGAGCCCTTTCGGCGAGTGGGTATGGCCCTTCAACGAGGCCTAGACTGAGGATACGGTTCCGGTCTGACACCTGTGCACTTCTCCACCGGATAGGGGCAAAGCGAGAGAGCCTGGCGCGTCGATATCGCCGTGCAGCTCTTGCGCGAGGGGTTGCTCCTGATCGAGTACGACGGCGCGTACTGGCATCGCGGCAAGCAAGAGATCGACCTCCGCAAGACGCAGAGCCTACTCAAGGAAGGGCGTCGGGTGGTGCGGCTTCGCGAACATCGACTGGAGTCGCTTCCGCTCGAGGACAACTATCGGTATCGCGAGCTCACCGTCTACGCGGCTGCACCGGACCCCGCGCGCGTGATGGACCAGATCTCGGCATGGAGCAGAGTCACCACGGCTCCGCCGCCCGCCAAGCCTGCGCCCCCTCCGCCCACTCCTACGGCGTCCGCTGCGTCTCCGCCGAGCCCTGCCACTGTGCGCGCCAGGGTTTGCGTGAATGGGTGCTGATCCCTACGCGCCGTGGCAGCGCGCAACGAACGAGAACACCAACGGGCTGCTGCGCCAGTACTTCCCTAAAGGCAGCGACCTGTCCGGGTTCACGCAGACCGATCTGGACTACGTCGCCGACCATATGAACCGCCGTCCCCGTAGGCGCCTCGAGTTCGCTACCCCATACGAGGTACTCTCCCAGCACCTGTTGCAATGACCCATTGAAACCGCCGCCTGGTCATGCCCGGAAAAGTGCAAAGCGCAGAGGAGCTGGAAGGGGCGGGGGCGGCGCCCGGGGGAGCTTGCGTGCGCGCCCGGGGGAGCTCGCCGCGGGCGCGGCGGGCGTGGGCAGCGCGCGGGAGCGTGCGGACGCCCCCGCTGCCCGCGGTCCCGGGATCAGCGTCCCAGCAGCACCACGTCGCTGCCGGGGTCCAGGCGGTAGCCGGCGCCGCGCACGGTCGAGATCAGCCGACGGAATCGGCCGAGCTTGGCACGCACCCGTCGGACATGCACATCCACGGTCCGCTCGCCGGTGTCCTCGGGCGCCCCGGCCCACACCGTCTCCATCAGCTCGGTGCGGGAGACGGTGCGGCGCGCCTGCCGGGCCAGGGCCGCGAGCAGCTCGAATTCCTTGTAGGTCAGCTCCACGTCCTGCCCGTCGATCCGCACCCGCCGCCCGGTCAGGTCGATGACCAGCGCATCGGCCGGGGCCGACGAGGGGCTGGCGGGGCTCACGGCCGTGAGGGCCAGCGCCCGCAGCCGCGCCGCCTCGGCGTCGCGCCGCGCCGGGGAGGTGGGGGAGACGGTGCCGGCCCGGCGCGGCCGCAGCGGGGTGATCGCCGCAGCGCCCTGGGCGCGGGGCGGCAGCGCCGTGCGACGCTGGCCGGTGCGTCGGGGCGCGGGGGCGCTGTGCGGCGTGTTCACGCTGACGGCGGTGCGGCCGTCGCGCGCGCCGACCAGGCGCTGCGCGGAGGTGCGCAGCTCATCGGCCAGAAGCGCGGCTTCGATGTCGCCGGTGTCCGCGGGCAGGGTGACGGTCAGCGTGATCGTGACATCCGCGCTCGGGGCGGCAGCGCGGGCGGCGGTGCCGTCGGCGCGCGGGGTGACAGTGCGGGCCGTGGTGCGGGAGGCGGTGGTGCGGCTGGCGGTGCGGGCAGTGGTGCGAGTGGCAGTGCGGTCTAGGGTGATGGTCATGATGCGAGCTCTCCGAGATGCGGCGCGCTATGCGCGGCGGATGGTGGTCCCGGGATCCCGGTGGATCGACGCCTGCGGCGGATCGGCGGGGTGTGCTCCCGGCGGCACCTGGAGCCCGCGCCCTCCGGCCGGCTCCTGTCAGCCGACCTCAGAAGGTGCGTGAGCGCTCAGAGGCTCGGCTGACGATGCATCATCGGCATCATCATCATGGACATCATCGAGCGCATGGCGCGGCGGGCCACCCGGCGGGCGGCCTCACGGAGCGATGCGATCGAGGTCATGGCCGGAACTATAGGACGCTGGAGGCCTGGCGAGTAAGCGCGCGTTCACATTCTGGGACGGGGGCGACGTGGAAGGCTGTGGCGCCATGACCGAATGGCACGAGCGGTATCGGCACAATCCCCGCCCGTTTGGAGAGGAGCCCACACCGTTTCTGCGTGAGGTGATGGCAGACCCGGCGGCTCACCGGCTGCCCTCTGGCTCCCTGCGGATTCTGTGCCCCGGGGACGGGTATGGCCGCAATGGTCTGTGGCTGGCGCGGCAGGGGCATTGCGTCGTCGGGTTCGACGTTGTGGATACCGCGGTAACCGATGCGCAGGCTGCAGCACTGGCTGACGATCTGGCCTACGCGGCGGTCGTGGCAGATGCAGCCCGGATTCCGTTTCCCCTGCCCTTCCCGGGGCCGTTCGACCTGGTGGCGCTGATCTGGCTGCGCCTGCCGACCCTCGAAGACCGCCGTGCCTGTGCCGCGGAGTGTGCGCGGCTGCTCCGCCCCGGCGGGGTGGTGATCATCGTGAGCGGGCAACGCGTCACGACTCCGGCAGAGGAGCAGGAGTTGTGGTCCAGTCAGGTTGACTGGGCTGATCACTCCACGGACGAGGAGGTGCGTCTGCTGGGAAGGACCGGACCAGGGGCGTGAGGTGGCCCCGGCGCCGCCTGCCCTCCCGTTAGTCCACGACGCCGAACAGGCGGTCGCCGGCGTCGCCGAGGCCCGGCACGATGTAGCTCTTCTCGTTGAGCTTCGTATCGATCGCGGCGGTGACCACGGTCAGGTCGATCGACGGGTCCAGCTGCTCGTCGATGGCCTTCAGACCCTCCGGCGCGCACAGCAGCGTCACGCAGGTGATGTCCTTCGCGCCGCGCTCGTGCAGGTATTCGCACGCGGCGATGAGGGTGTGGCCGGTGGCGAGCATCGGGTCCAGCACGAAGCACTGCCGGCCCGAGAGGTCCTCCGGCAGGCGGTTCGCGTAGGTGGTGATCTCGAGCGTCTCATCATTGCGGACCATGCCCAAGAACCCGACCTCGGCGGTGGGCAGCAGGGTGGTCAGCCCGTGCAGCATCCCCAGGCCCGCGCGCAGGATCGGCACGACCATCGGCTTGGGGTTGGTCAGCTTGCTGCCGGTCATCGTGGTGACCGGGGTGGTGATCTCCACCGGCGCCACAGCCACGTTGCGGGTCGCCTCGTAGGCGAGCAGGGTGACCAGCTCATCGGCGAGCTGGCGGAACACCGAGGAATGGGTGCTGGCATCGCGCAGCACGGTCAGCTTGTGGTCGACGAGCGGGTGATCGATCTCCAGGACGCGCATGGGCCCGAATCTACCGGAGGTACCCGGGTGCCACGGGGGACTCGTCGCGTCGATGCGGGGTCGATGCCGCTGCGGAGACAATGGGCGCATGAAAGACGACGAGCTCATGGGGCTGGCGCTCGAGCAGGCGCGTGCCGCGGCGGATCGCGAGCCGGCGGATGTTCCCATCGGCGCGGTGGTGGTGGGGGCCGACGGGACGGTGCTCGCCGCGACCGGGAACCGGCGGGAGGCCGATGAGGATCCGACGGCGCATGCCGAGATCCTCGCGCTGCGTGAGGCGGCGCGGGCCACGGGCCGCTGGAACCTCACCGGCTGCACGCTCTACGTCACCCTGGAGCCGTGCACCATGTGCGCGGGCGCGATCGTGTTGGCGCGGATCCAGCGCGTCGTCGTCGGTGCCATGGATCCGAAGGCCGGGGCGACGGGCTCCCTCTATGACCTGGTGCGCGAGCCGCGCCTGAACCATCGCGTGGAGCTCACGACGGGAGTGCGCGAGCAGGAGTGCGGTGACCTGCTGCGGGACTTCTTCCGGGCCCGCCGCAAGCGGTAGAGACCTTCGCGCGGATCTGGTGAGCGGTCAGATCCACCCGTGGCGGCGGGCGATCGCGACGGCCTCGTGCCGGTTCGCGGCCTGCACCTTCGCCTGCGCGGCGGAGAGGTAGTTCCGCACCGTGCCCGGGGCGAGGTGCGCGCGGCGGGCGATCTGCTCGATGCTCGCCCCGTCGGCCGCGAACTCCAGCACATCCGCTTCCCGCGGCGTGAGCGGGGAGTCTCCGGCGGAGATCGTCTCCGCCGCGACCTCCGGGTCGATCGCTCGGCGACCCGCCGCCACGGACCGCACCGCGGCGACGAGCTCTTCGGAGGCCGTGGTTTTGGCGAGGAAGCCCAGCACCCCGATCTCGAGCGCCCGCTTGAGATAGCCGGGACGGGCGTGCGAGGTGAGGATCATGGCGCGTGTTTCCGGGGAGATCTCCGGTAGGCGCGAGCACACCTCGATGCCGTCCCCGTCGGGCAGCTGCAGGTCCACGAGGGCCACGTCCGGTTGATGCTCTTGCAGCGCCGCCACCCCGTCGGCGGCGGTCGACGCCTGCGCGACCACCTCGAGGTCGTCCTCGAGGTCCAGCATCATGGCGAGCGCGGAGCGGATCAGGTTCTCGTCGTCGATCAGCACCACGCGCAGCGGCGCGGCGGGGGTCGGGGTCATGGACGCTCCTCAGACTCAGCGGGCAGGGGCTCGGGGGACGGGGACTCAGTGGACGGGGCCTCGGCGGGCGAAGACTCCGCGGGCGAAGAGTTAGCAGGGACAGGGAAGCCGACGGTCAGTGTCACCTGGTCGCCGTGCCGCTCAGCGCGCAGCTGGCGGCCGGGACCCAGGCGCTCGCGCAGGCCCGTCAGTCCCGTGCCCTCCACGAGCGGCCCGTCGGCCCCTGGCGCGAGCAGTCCATCATTGGTGACCGCTACGCCGTCGGCGCCCAGGTGGATCGTGACGTGGCGGGGTCGGGCGTGGCGCAGCAGGTTCGTGCCCGCCTCGCGCAGCACCCACGCAGCGGCCTCCGCGTGGTCGGCCGGCACGTCCGCGACGTCACCGGTGACTGTCGCATCCACCCCCGCTGAGCGCAGCAGCGACAGGGTGCCGCGCAGCTCCGTCTCCAGATCCGCCTCGCGGTAGCCGCGAGCAAGCGCCCGTACCTCGGCGAGGGAGGACCGGGCGGTGCGGGCGATGCCGCGGGCCTGATCGGCCGTCCGCTCGTCGCCGCGTTCGGCGAGCTTCGCCACCAGCTCTGCGGAGACCGCGATCGCGGAGAGATCCCGCCCCATCACATCGTGCAGGTCCCGGGAGAACCGCAGCCGCTCCTCCGCGAGCGCGAGCTGCGCCTCGATGGTGCGGGCCTCCTCGAGGGCGTGCACCAGCTGCAGCAGCCACAGGGTGGAGCGGGTGATCAGCACGACCGCCAGCAGGGCGGCCAGCAGCGGCAGGGACTCAGCGGGCCGGACCCCGGCGAGGCTCAGCACCGCCGCCGCCCCGACCGTCACCGGCACGCTCATCCACCGGCGCAGGGCGGACAGCGGCCCGCTCACCCCGAGCACCATGATGCCGAGCACCCACAGCCACTCCGCCCGCCCGGTACCGGTCGGCAGCACCAGGGCGAGCGCTGCCACGCTCGGCAGCACCGTGGCCAGCATCGGGAGCCATCGCAGGTGCCCGCCAACCCGCTCCCGATCCACCACCAGGTACACCGCGATCGCGGTGGCGAGGGTCTGGACCAGCAGCAGTGCGAGAGCCGCCCCCGGATGGTCCGGCTCCGCGCCCAGCACCCGCTCCAGCGTGCTCAGCTGCACGAAGGGGATCACCACCAGCACGGACAGCACGAGCGAGACCATCGTGTAGCGGTAGAAGGTGGTCCAGCTGCGCGACGGGGCGGTGGTGCGCGGCGCGGATGACGCCGGGGACGTAGACGGCGTCGGCGTCGGGCTGGCCGAGGGTGGAGAGGTCATCGGGGACATCGTTCCATGGGGACGGAGGTATGCGAGGTGGACGGGACGGCAGGGGTACGGCCGATGCATCCCCGTCGGCCCCACCCCTGCCCGCTGAGCGGCTGCCCGCCGCTCAGCCGCGCGGCTCCCAGCGGAAGGAGCGCAGCACCTGCCACATGCCCAGTCCGATCCACGCCACCAGGATGATCAGCGACTTCACCAGGTCCCCGTCCTCGCCGAGCCACGCCATCCGGATCAGCTCCACCATCGGGGCAGTGGGCACGTAGGCGATCAGGCGCTGAGCGAGCTCCGGCAGCATCTCCACCGGCAGGGCGGCGCCGGCGCCGATCACCGCGAGGGTCATGAACGGCAGGCACGTCACCTGCACGGACTCGACGGTGCGGGAGATGTTCGCGGTCAGCAGCGCGAACGGCACCATCACCAGCGCCCCCAGCAGCAGGGCCAGGGCCAGCAGCAGCGGGTTCTGCGGCAGCGGGAGGTCCAGCAGCGGGATCGCGATTGCGGTCATGAGGGTGATCATCACCGCCGCGATCGCCAGCGACGGCACCGCGGCCGCCCCGAGGATCTCCAGGTCCCGGGCCTCACCGGTGCGCAGGCGTTTGAGCACATGGGCCTGGCGTCGGGCCACATAGGTGGACAGCAGCGTGTAGAACACGACGAACAGCAGCGCGAAGATGTACATCGTCCCCAGCGACGTGGCGAGGGCTTCCGGCCCCGCTCCGGCGTTCTTCACCGGCAGCATCATCAGCGGCACGAACAGCGGCGTGATCACGGCCATCACCATCTGCATGCGGTTGCGCAGCAGCAGGGCGAGCTCCGCGCGGGCCAGGCCCAGGATGCGCGGGGCGCGGCGGGGGATCAGGTCGCTGGGGCGGGTGGTCTCGCGGGTGGTGTCCAAGGTGGTCATCACGGTCTCCTTCGGGCAGTGGGGTCAGGTGGTCTCAGGGGGCCGACGGGGGTGAGAGCCCCGGGCCCAGCGGCCGAGCTGCAGCGGCTCAGGTGTCTTCGCCGGCGATCTCGAGGAACACGCTCTCGAGGCTGGCCGCGCGGGCGCTGAGGTTCTCCAGCTCGAGGCAGTGCTGGGCGGCCCAGTCGAGCAGGGCGCTGAGGTCGCGCTGCAGGTCCGGGGTGGACAGCTCGAGGGAAGCGCCGGTGCGGGTGAGCGTGCCCGCAAAGGCCGGCAGCGCCGCAGCCCCGTCGGCCCCCTGCGGGAGGGTGCAGCGAATGTGCGCGGGATGCCCGGCGACGATCTGCGCGAGCGTGCCCTCGCGGACGATCTCGCCCTGGTGCATGATTGCGATCCGGTCCGCGAGCTCCTCCGCCTCGGAGAGGTAGTGGGTGGTCAGCACGATGGTGGTGCCGCGCTCGCGCAGCGCAGTGATCAGCCGCCAGGTGCGGGCCCGGGACTCCGGATCCAGGCCCGTGCTGGGCTCATCGAGGAACAGCAGCTCCGGCTCGCCGGCGATCGCGCACGCCAGGTCCAGGCGCCGAACCTCACCACCGGAGAGGCTGGAGATCCGGGTGCGGGCCCGATGGGCGAGGTCCACATCGGCCAGCACCTCATCCACCGGGCGGTGGCGCGTCATGGTCGCGCACCACATGGCGAGCGCTTCCCGGGCGGTGAGGTCCTCGGGGAAGCCGCCGCTTTGCAGCATGAGGCCCTGGCGGGGCCGCACCTGATCGCGGGCGGTGTGCGGGTTCTGCCCGAATACCTCCACCGTCCCCGCGGTGGGAGCGGCGATGCCCTCGAGCACCTCCAGGGTGGAGGTCTTGCCGGCGCCGTTGGTGCCCAGCAGCGCGAACAGCTCGCCGCGGCGCACTTGAAGGTCGATGCCGTCCACGGCCAGGTGGGCGTTGCGGCCGCGGCCGTAGCGTCGGGTGAGGCCGGTGGCCCGCAGGATCACCTCGCCGCGGTCGGACGCCGCCGCGTTGTTGCGGGCCGACGGGGTGGTCTCGTGAGCCGACGGGAGCGCGGCGGTCCGGTCGGGGCGGTTCTGCTCGGGCGTGGTCGTCTGCGTCATGGCTCCACTTTCGTGGCCCGCGGCGATCCGCTGTAGAGCGTGATGTCATGAGCGCGCGGGAGGAATCCACGGCCCGGGGATGACATCTGTCATGTCGGTGCTGTCGTCGGGCCCCGTCGGCCCTGCCGAGGTGACCCCCGGCACAGGAAAACCCCCAGCTCAGCCCCAATGTGACGATCTGTGAACGCGCGGAGCCCCCCGCCTGCTCCCCGGTGCTTCACTGCCGGATGTGATCAGACTCGACGGCCTCACCAAGACCTTCCCCGCCCCCGGCGGGGGAGAGTCCGTCACTGCGCTCGATGGGATCGACCTGCACCTGGCCCCCGGGCAGGTCCACGGCATCGTGGGTCGCTCCGGGGCGGGGAAGTCCACGCTGATCCGCTGCCTCACCGGGCTTGAGAAGCCCACCAGCGGACGGGTGGAGATCGACGGCACCGACATCGCCGCGCTGGATGGTGCGGCCCTGCGTCAGGCGCGGCGCAACATCGGCATGGTGTTCCAGCACGCCAACCTGCTGGATTCCCGCACCGCCGCGCAGAACATCGCCCATCCGCTCGAGATCGCCGGGGTGCCCCGCCGCGAACGGGCCCGCCGCGTCGCCGAACTCGTGCAGCTCGTGGGACTCGAGGGCCGGGAGCATAACCATCCCGCGCAGCTGTCCGGCGGGCAGATCCAGCGCGTCGGCATCGCCCGCGGCCTCGCCGCCGAGCCGAAGGTGCTGCTGTGCGATGAGCCGACCAGCGCCCTGGACGGCGCGACCACCCGCCAGATCCTCCGCCTCATCGCCGACCTGCGGGAACGCCTCGGCATCACCGTCGTGATCATCACCCATGAGATGGCTGTGGTGCGCGCGGTCTGCGACACCGTGACCCTGCTGCGGAACGGACGCGTGGCCCAGAGCGGCACCCTGCTGGAGGTGGCGTCGGACCCGCACGGCGAGCTCGCCCCCGAGCTGATCCCCCTGCCGCCCGCGCCCACCGGCATCTCCGCCGTAGTGGTCAACTGCGACTACGGCGCGAGCCCCCGCGTCCACTCCGCTCAGGACCTCGTGGACATCGCCGCGACCTACGAGGCCGACGCGGAGATCGTCGCCGGGACGATCGAGACCATCGCCGGGGTGCAGGTGGGCCGCGTGCAGCTCGCCCTGCGCAACCGCGACGCCACCCCCATCTCCCGCCCCGGCCTCGAGCGCTACCTCGATGAACTGCGCGAAGCCGGCGTCGTCGCCACCGAGCAGGGTGCGCAGGGCAGCGCGCAGGTCGCGGAGATGGCCCCCGCGCAGCGCACCCCCGCTCCGAGCACCCCCGCCACCGAAGGGAGCGATGCCTGATGGACACCCTGCTGGACTGGCTGCGCGAGGCCGCCCAGAACCGCGCCTTCACCCAGTGGCGGGGCGGGATCTGGCAGTCCACCCTCGTGACCCTCTACATGTCGTTGATCACGATGCTCATCACCGTCGCCATCGGGACGCCGCTCGGGATCTGGCTGTTCCGCCTGGACAGCGCCGCCACCGCCGTCGGTCGCGGATTCGCCCAGGTGGTGGGCTTCGTCGTGAACGTCGTGCGGTCCTTCCCGTTCTTCGTGCTGCTGATCGTGCTGATCCCCGTCTCACAGGCCATCGTCGGCCGCTCCACCGGCGCGAACGCCGCCCTCATCGCGCTGGCGATCTCCGCGATCCCCTTCTTCGCCCGCCTCGTGGAGACGAACCTGCGGGAGATCCCCGCCGGGAAGATCGAGGCAGTCGAGATGATGGGCGCCACCCGCGCCCAGGTGACCCGCCAGGTGCTGCTGCCCGAGGCACTGCCCGGCCTCATCAGCTCCATCACCACCACCATGATCGCGGTGATCGGCTACACCACCATGGTCGGCTCGATCAACGGCGGAGGCCTCGGGCAGCTCGCCTACAACCGCGGCTACATCAGCTACCAGACTGAGGTGCTCATCGCCACCGTCGTGATCCTCGTGGTCATCGTCGTGGTGGTGCAGACGCTCGGCTCCGTCCTCTCCCGCGCCGTCGACCACCGCGCCCGGAGCCGCTGAGCGCATCGGCCCGTTGGCCCGCTGTGCCCGTTGGTCCGTCAACCCCGTCGGCCCGACGCCCGGAGCCAGCCGCGCCGAGCCCCCGTCGGCTCGCTCCCGTCGTCCGTTCCCGTCCCACCTCGACCTCTTTCTCCCGCCCCACCTCGCCCGCTACCCATGAAGGAGACACCATGACCACCCCCGCGCGCCTCAACCGTCGGACCCTGCTCGCCGCCGGCGGTACCGCCGCTGCCCTCGCGCTCGCCGCCTGCGGCGGGGACGAGGCCACCGGCCCCACCGAGAACAGCGACGGCACCACCACCCTGCGCGTGGGCGCCACCCCGCTGCCGCACGCCGAAATCCTCCAGTTCGTGGCCGATGAGCTCGCCGCGGACGCCGGACTCGCGCTCGAGATCGAGGAGTACACCGACTACCAGATCCCCAATCGCGTGCTGGCCGACGGGGAGATCGACGCGAACTTCTTCCAGCACGTTCCGTTCCTCGAGCAGCAGATCGAGGAGAAGGGCTACGAGCTGAGCCGCTTCGAGGGCATCCACATCGAGCCGATGGGCGTGTTCTCCGAGTCGCTCGGCTCCCTCGAGGAGCTGCAGGACGGCGACGAGGTGGCGCTGCCCAACGATCCCACCAACCGCGGTCGAGCCATCGCGCTGCTGGCCGCGGAGGGTCTGCTCGCGCTCGCCGACGGGGTGGAGCCGGTGGATGCGACCTTCGATGACATCGCCGAGAACCCCCTGAACCTCACGCTGACCGAGCTGGATGCGGCGGTCATCGGCCGCACCCTGGGGGACTTCGCCGCCGCCGTCATCAACGGCAACTACGCGATCGAGGCCGGGCTCAGCCCCGCGGAGGACGCGCTCGTTCTTGAATCCGGGCAGGACAACCCGTACGCGAACATCCTCGCGGTGCGCAGCGAGAATGCCGAGGACGAGGCGATCGTGAAGCTCGATGAGCTGCTGCACTCCCCGGAGGTCGCCGCGTTCATCGAAGAGACCTACGCCGACGGGTCCGTGATCCCCGCGTTCTGAGGCGCGGGGCGCGGCTGCGCCGTGCCGGGCCGGGCCGCGTCGGCTGGGGCATGACCGCGTCAGGGCGGGCCGCGTCGGCCGGGGCAGCGTCTACTACCCCGCGCCACGCCGAGTGTTCTGCGCCGAGAGCACCGATCTGTGCCAGTTCTGGCACGTATCGGTGGTTTCGAGCTGTGGGGATGGCGTGTTGGTACGGCCTGCCGGGCTGACGTGGAACCGCCCGCTGAAGTGAGCGCGCCGCGGATATCCTCGCCCTATGCCCCTCGCCACGATCGCGGATCTCCGCGCCGCCCGTCGGGTCCTGTTCCACGGGGTCACCGGCTCCGGGAAGTCCACCGCCGCCACGCGGCTCGGGGAGACGCTGGACCTGCCGGTCACCCTCGTCGATGAGGAGATCGGCTGGCTGCCAGGCTGGATCAACCGGGAGACGGCTGAGCAGGACCAGCTCGCCGACGCCATCACCGCGCAGCCCGTCTGGGTGCTGGACTCCGCGTACAGCTCCTATCGGCCACTGGTCATGGAGCGCGCCGACGTGATCGTCGGCCTGGACTACCCGCGCCTGCTGACCCTCGCCCGCCTGCTGCGGCGCACGATCTCCCGCATCGTGCGCCGCACCCCGACGTGCAACGGCAACGTGGAGACCTGGGGGCGGACGCTGGGCAAGGACTCGATCATCCGCTGGCACTTCCGGACCTTCGCCCGCAAGCGCGCCTGGCTGCGCGAGCAGATCGCGGCGGACGAGGGAACCCCCGTGCTGTGGGTGCGCCACCCCCGCCAGTGGGAGGCCGTGCTGCGCGCGCTGCGCTGAGGGCAAGCTCAGGGCAGCAGGAGCGTGTGGTCTGGGTAGGTCGCTGCGAGAGCCCTGTCGAGGGTGACGAGCTGAACTCCGTGATGTGCCGCGAGAGCGACAAGGTATGCATCGGTGGCCTGAGGGTGCCCATGCAGAGACGCGAGGTCGAGGCTGCGGTATGAGATCTCGTCCGGCCAGAATATCCAGCGCGGAGCCCGGTGGAGGGCATCGAGTATCGCCTGCACCGTTGTTCCGCTCTCACCGAGACGCAGCAGGGTCCTGACCAGCGCTCCCTCCGTGATCGGGCACAGCGCCATCAGATCTGCGGTGCGCGACCATTCGAGCGCGTGCCGGTGATGCTCATGCTCCGCGAGCGTCAGGGCGATGAGGGCGCTGGCATCCAGCAGATATGCCGTCGGCATCACGCATCCTCGTCGATCAGATCTGCCACCTGATCTGTGGTGATGCGCCGCCCGATGCTGATCGACGGCGTGCCGGTCTCCGGATCGATCATCAGCTCCACCGGGCTGTCCTCCTGCGCCAACCCGCGCACGACGAGGTCGCTCACGACGGCCGAGAGGGAGCTGCGCCGTGCCTCGGCGAGTTCGCTGACACGGCGGTGGACTGCAGGGGGAAGCGTGACCGTGGTGCGCATGCGTGCATCATAGGTGATGCAGGAGTGATGCAGGGGGCTTGCAGGGGTTTCCGGGCGTCATCGGGCAGTGGGAGGCCGTGGCTGCGCGCGCTGGGCACTGGGAGCGGGGCGCCCCGCCTCGGCCGCGCCCCGCCTCAGCCGCGCCCCGACCCGCCTCAGACCAGCTCCGTCGCCCCGATCTGGTCGAGCAGCCAGGCCAGCTCATCGGCCCGCTGCTCCCACTTGGCATACCGACCCGAGCGACCACCGTGCCCGGCGACCATCTCGCAGCGGAACACGATGGGCCGCTCCGCCTGATCGCTCGTGACCGTCTCGCGCAGGCGCGCCACCCACTTCGCCGGCTCCACGAAGAACACGCGCGTGTCGTTCAGCGAGGTCGAGGCAAAGATCGCCGGGTACTCGACGGCGCGGATGTTCTCGTACGGCGAGTACTCCTTCATGTACGCGTACACCTCGGGATCGTGCAGCGGATCGCCCCACTCTTCCCATTCGCCGACGGTCAGCGGCAGCGAAGGATCCAGGATCGTGGTCAGCGCATCGACGAACGGCACCCCGGCGATGATCGCCCGGAACAGCTCCGGGGCGAGGTTCGTGATCGCGCCCATCAGCAGCCCGCCAGCGCTGCGGCCCTCCGCGGAGAGCCGGTCCGGCGCCACCCAGCCGGTGTCGATGAGGTGGCGGGCGCTGTCCACGAAGTCGGTGAAGGTGTTCTTCTTCTGCAGCAGCTTGCCGTGCTCGTACCAGGGCCGGCCCATCTCGCCGCCGCCGCGGATATGCGCGATCGCGACCACCAGCCCGCGGTCCAGCAGGGACAGCCGCGTTGCCCCGAAGGACGGGTCCATCGACGCCTCATAGGAGCCGTAGCCGTACAGGTAGCCGGGGTTCGTGCCATCGGCCGTGACGTCCTTGCGGTGCATCACCGACAGCGGGATGCGGGTGCCGTCGGCCGCGGTCGCCCACTCGCGCCGCTCCACATACAGCGACGGGTCGAAGTTCGGCACCTCGGTGCGCTTGAGGATGATCGGCTCCCCGCCGGCCATCGGCACCTCCGCCACGGTGGGCGGGGTGAGCAGGCTGGTCAGCTGGTAGCGCAGCCGCGTCTGGTCCCAGTTCGGGCTGGCATCGGCCCACACGGTGTCCAGCTCCCCGCCGTGGGAGATGTCCCAGGCAGCGCCGACGTCGATCGACCCGTCGGCGCGGCGCGGGAACACGCGCACCGAGGCGAGACCGCCCGTGCGCAGCTCCAGCACGATCGCCTGCGCGAACGCCTCCACGGATTCGAAGCGCTCACCCTCTGCCGCGGCCACCACCTCGCGCCAAGCCGCAGGGTCATCCAGCGGTGCCTCGGCGAGAGCGAAGCCGACGTTCCCGTCGTTGTGCACGATGACCAGGCGGTCCCCGGCATGGTCCAGGTCGTACTCGACGCCCTGCCGTCGGCCGCCCGCCGAGACCGGCTCGCCCGTCGGATCGGTGAGGTCGAGGATCCAGTACTCGCTCGTGGTGGTGGAGGCAGCGCCGATGATCAGGGTCGATCCGTCGCGCGAAGGCGCCAGGCCGATCGTGAACTTCTCGTCGGTCTCCTCGATGACCAGCACATCCTCCGCGGCGTCGGAGCCGATGCGGTGGCGCCAGATCTGGTGCTGCCGCCACGCCTCGTCCACCCGGGTGTAGAACAGCCACTGCTGATCGGGGGAGAAGGCGAGCCCGTAACCGGCGCCGGTCACCGCCTGGTCGATCACCTCGCCGCTGCCCAGGTCCTTGATCTCGAGCGCGAAACGCTCATCCCCGGCCACATCCACCGCGTAGGCCAGCAGGTCATGCTGCGGGGAGGGACGGAAACCGCCGAGGGAGAAGAAGTCCTGACCAGAGGCCATGGCCTGCGCATCGAGGATCACCTCCTCGCCGTCCAGGAGCACACCGGGCTCGAGCGCAGGCGGCAGCGGGTCGGTGTTGTCGTCCGACGGGGGCTGCACGGGCAGGCGCGTGAATTTCGGGTAGTCATCGCCCTCGGTGGTGCGGGTGATGTACCACCAGTCGCCGCGGCGCACCGGGACCGACAGATCCGTCTCCTGGGTGTGGCCGACGAACTCCTTGACGAGCTGCTCTCGCAGACCCTCCAGGTGGGCGGTACGGGCGTCGGCGTAGGCGTTCTCTGCCTCCAGGTGGGCGATGACCTCCGGATCGGTCTTGTCGCGCATCCACTCGTACGGATCCACGACGGTATCGCCGTGGTGCGTGCGCTCGGTGGGGCGCTGGACGGGCGTGGGGGCGGCAGGCAGCTCGGCAGTCATGGGCGCGAGCCTACTGGGATGCGGTCTCAGTTGGTGCTCGGCGCGGCGGCGTTGGGGCGAACACCCGGGCCGATGCTGAGGGCAGAGGTGCCGTGGCCGCCCGTGACGTCCCTCGCGTCGGCACGGAATCGGTTTGAACGCCGAGTGGCCGCCCGGTTACCCTTATCGGCGGTAGCGTGTCCGAGCGGCCGAAGGTGCATCACTCGAAATGATGTGTACGGTAACCCCGTACCGCGGGTTCAAATCCCGCCGCTACCGCTCCTGACCTGGGGTTTCGCCCCGGTCGACGAAGGCCCCCGTCAAGCATGGCGGGGGCCTTCGTGCATCGGCTCTGATCGTCGGTGAGGGGCAGCGGCCGACCGGGTGCCGCTCAGGCGCGCCAGGCGCATCGAGTGCACCGGGCGAACCGGGCGGCGCAGACGGCTCAGGCGAACTCCGCGTCGAGATCCTTCTCCAGCAGCACCGCGAGATGATCGAGCGCTTCCTCGGCTCCTTCGCCCTCGGCGCGCAGCGTCACCTCATCGCCGTGATTCACGTTGAGGGTCAGCAGCATGAGGATGCTGGAGGCCCGCACCGCATTGCCCTCGGCGGTCTCGATTGTGACCAGGACGGGCTGTTCGCTCGCGGCCTGCGAGAACAGGGCGGCGGGCCGGGCATGCAAGCCGCTCGCGCTGGCGACCTTCACGGTACGTGCGGGCATGGATGCGAGCCTTTCTCGACGGGATCGCCCCCAGGGTAACGGGAGCGGCCTGCACCGCGCAGTTCACGCGGTGATCGCCGTGCGTTCACCGTCGGTTCGGCGACCGCGAGACATAAATGACAACTGCCCGGAAGTGCTCGTGGGCCGATGCTGCCCGCCGTTACCGTGAGCGTCATCGTCAGGGGTGGCGGGAGGCCGATGGGTGCGGCAGGCACGCGGGCGGGGCCGTGCTCAGCGCGCCCCGCCCACCACGCCAGGGCTGTTGTAGCCGGACATGCCGGCGCCACGCGCCCCATCCACGCGGGGCCCGAGCGACGCCCGCCCCGCATCGGTGCGCTCGAACCAGGCGATCATGTCCGGTCCCGGCGTGGAACCGCCCAGGGCCACCCAGGTCGCCCCGATGTGCTCGATGACCTGCGGCAGCTCCAAGGTCCAGGGGGTGAACACGCCGCGGTCGACCCAGCCGGCCCGCAGCTCGCCGCGGCTGAGCAGCCGGGCCAGCAGCAGTGGGCCGCGCCGCTCGAACTCCTCCTCATCCAGCGCCCCGGCCGCGGTGAGCACCTCCACCACATCCCCGGGATGCAGGACGCGTCCCTCCGCCCGCTCCAGCAGCCGCAGCTCCGGACCGCTCGGACGGGAGGCCGCATGCTCGGCCAAGCGCTCGGGGCTGGCGTGGACGGGCGGCCCCGGCGGCACCGCATGCACCTCACCCTTGGGCGCCACCTGCAGCAGCGCCCCGCGCGGACCCTCCACCTGCCAGGGCGCCACGGTGGACAGTGTGAGCGGCCCGGCCGGACCGTGCAGCACCAGGCGCAGCGTCCCATCGCCGAACATCTCCGCGCCCTGAATGCGGGTTCCCACCACGCGCGCATCCCGCAGCGTCACCGCGAGCGAGCCGGGATCTTCCGCCGCGAGCGCGGGAGCATCCAGGCGCTGGATCCGCGAATGCACCACCCAGCCGCGACCGGTCACGGTCCATGTTCCACGCGCCGCGACACGCGTATGGATCACGGTCTGACCAGTGAGCTCGGCCAGCAGCGGGTGAGGAGTAGGCTGATCCGCGGACCCCATCGCCCCCAGACCTGACAGGAATGAACGCATGCGCTCATCCTGTCAGAGCGCCGCCGTCGTGCCATGGTGGAGGGATCCGCATCCGCCCCGACGATCCACGGAGTGAACCACCGCCGATGTCCTCTCCCACCCGGGCTCCTGACCCCCGTCCGGCCCGCACTCGGGCTGCGATCTACACCGCGGCCCGCGAGCTGAGCAGCGCCGATGGCGAGGTGACCGTCAATGCGCTCACCCGCCGCGCAGGCATCAGCCGCGCTGCCTTCTACAGTCACTTCTCCGGCCTGGATGAGCTGATCGGCCAGATGCTGCACGACATGTTCCAGACCGTGTGGGAAGAGGGGGCGGCGATGCACCGTGGCGTCGCGAGCCCCCACGAGCGCGTCCGCAGCGCCACCGCCGTGGTCGTCGCCTACGTCGAGCAGCACCGCACCTTCCTGCTGGGCGCCCTGGATTGGAAGTTCTCCCACCGCACCTTCCTGGCCCTGATCGAGATGATCTCCGTGCGGCACCGGCATGCCTTCGACGCCCTGGGGGAGGGCCTCCCCTCCGAGGTCGACCGAATGGTCGCCTCGGATGCCTTCGCCGGCAGCCAGCTGAGCCTGATCATCCGCTGGCTGGACCGCAGCGAGCATGTCGTGGCCGACGGCGGCGAGCCCGATGCGGCAGCGCTTTTGGAGAGCACCCTGCGCTGCTGGCCCACCTGGTACACGGGCCTGCAGCCGGGCGATGACTTCGATGCCCGCGGTCTGCTGGAGGCGGCGCACCGTGTGCTCGCCGAGCAGCGTGAGCAGGCTCAGGACTGAGGTCGGGATGCGCCCGCTGGATGCCCTGCGCGATCGCCTGGACGGGGCAGGCTCGGCTCGCGCCGCGGTGATCTCCGACGTGCGGGAGGTGCTGCCGGGCATCCCGCGCAGCGCCGATGCGCAGCGGCTCATCCGCCACGCGCACCGCCTGGTGCTCGAGGCCGCCTGTCACGAGTTCGCCCGCGAAGGCACCCCGCTCGTGGATCTGCCCGATGGCTGGGGCCGTGCCGAGCTGCGCAGCGCCGATATCCCCGCTGATCCGGGGTTCACCGCCTTCGTGGAGGACGTCATCGCGGCGCTGCACATCGCCCCGTCGGACCTCGCCGCCGATGACGCCGCCGCCCTGCTGACCAGCAGCTACGCGGCCGATGACTACGGTCTCTCGCTCGAGGCGAGCGCGGATCTGGCCTGCTTCATCCTCTCCCGCGCCTGGCTGCTCGAGGGCATCGAACGGACGCAGGCCCTCGAGGCGCCGCTGCCGCAGCTGCCCGCCCACAGCGCCGAAGTGCCGCACGATGAGCAGGAGTTCTTCGCCGCCCAGGCCGAGCAGATCCCGGCCCTCGTGCGCGAGCGTCTGCAGCGCCTGGTCAGCGCGCCGCTCGAGTTGCGCCGGGCCCTCGAGCGGCATGAGCAGATCGAATCCGGGCAGCTCGCGGCCCGCCACGGCGTGACGTCGGGAGTGGGGGAGGAGCCGATCAGCCGCAGCCTGCGCGAAGACCTCACGGGCCGGGCGCAGGAGGCGCTGCGCCGCGCCCGCAGCGACGCCGGCCGTACCGCCGCCGCACTGCTGCGCGAGAGCGCCGAACGCGCCGCCCGGCATCGCCGCAGCGGCCGCTGAGGCTCAGCCCGCCGCGACGCCCGCCTTCTCGCGCAGCTGCCGCTTGATGCGTGCGAGCATCCCCGCCATGCCGTTCAGCCGCAGCGGGCTGACCACCTCGGCGAGCCCCAGCTCATGGGTCACCGACTCCGGGGTGTCCAGCACCTCGCCGACGCTGCGGCCATCGAGCGCCTCCGCGAGGATCGCCGCGAAACCGCGCGTGGTCGGCGCCTCCTCGGGGGCGGAGAAGAACAGCTGCGCGGTCGCATCCCTGCCCTCGCCCTCCACCTCGGTGATGAGGAAGATCGGGGACTGGCACTCCGGCACCGGCTCCAGCAGCTCGGGATGATCGGCGTACCGCTCGGGCAGCTGGGGCAGCTCGCGGGAGAACTCCAGCAGCAGCTGCAGACGGTCCCGCCCGGTCAGGGCATGGAAATCTTCGGCGATCTCGGCGAAGGCCGGGGGCAGCTGATCGGTGCTCATCGGCTCGGCACCTCCCCGGGCTCCTCGCCGTGGACGATCGGCAGACGCACGCCATTGCCCCACTCGGTCCAGGAGCCGTCGTAGTTGCGCACCGCATCGAAGCCCAGCAGGTAGGTGAGGACGAACCAGGTGTGGCTCGACCGCTCACCGATGCGGCAGTACACGATGGTGGGCTCCGACGGCTCATAGCCCAGCTCCGTCTGGTAGATCTGCTCGAGCTCGGCGCGCGGCTTGAAGCGCCCGTCCTCCTGGGCGGCGCGCGCCCACGGCACGGACCGGGCGGTGGGGATGTGGCCGCCGCGCAGCGTGCCCTCCTGCGGGTAGTCCGGCATGTGGGTGCGCTCGCCGGTGTACTCCTGGGGGGAGCGCACGTCGATCAGCGGCCCGCCGAGGTGCTCGAGCACGTCCTCGCGGAAGGCCCGCTGCGGGGCGTCCACCCGCTCCACCACGGGGTAGCCGCTGGTGGGGGCGGGGATGCCAGCATCGGACGTGGTCATCTCGCGGCCCTCGGCCTGCCAGGCGGCGCGCCCGCCGTCCAGCAGCCGCACATCCGGGTGGCCGAACAGCTCGAACACCCACAGCGCGTAGGCGGCCCACCAGTTGGACTTGTCGCCGTAGATCACGACGGTGGTCTCGCGCGTGATGCCGGAGCGGTCCATGAGCGCGGCGAAGCCCTCGCCGTCCACGTAGTCGCGGGTCACGGGATCGTTGAGATCCAGATGCCAGTCGATCTTCACGGCGCCGGGGATGTGCCCGGTCTCGTACAGCAGGACGTCCTCATCGGACTCCACCACCACCAGGCCCTCGGCGCCCAGGTTCTCCGCCAGCCAGTCGGTGGTCACCAGCTTCTCGGGATGCGCGTACTCCTGCAGGGCCGGGCTCGGATCAGCGGGGATGGTCATCAGCTCACCTCTCGATGGTCGGGAACCCCTCCAGTGTGTCACCTGCCGCGGGGGCGTGCCGACGAGGGTGCCGGGCGGGCGCGGCAGGGGCTCGGTGCGGGACGGCCTCAGCTCTCGTACGGCGCGAATCCCGCGCGGATCCCGTCGGCCCCGTACCCGCCGACGAGCAGCACCTGCAGCAGCAGGCGCGCCGCATGCGGGGTGAGGCGCCCGGACATCACGACGCCGCTGCGGATGAGGTCCACTTCGCTGCCGGGGTAGTCGTAGTGGTGGGTGGAGGTGCCGCCGTGGGAGATGCGCGTGGCGACCACCACCGGCACTCCCGCGGCGATGAGGGCCCGCAGCCGCGGCATCATGTCCGCGGCTACATGCCCGAGCCCGACCCCGGCGATGACCAGGCCATCCAGGCTCCCCGGGGCGAGGGCATCCAGCAGGGCGCCCTCCTCGCCGAGGCCCGCGTGCAGCACCGGCACCCGCGGCAGCTGGTCCGGCAGCTCGGTCAGCAGGGGAGTGTGGCGTGCGGCGACGGGCCGATACAGCAGGTCCACGTCCTCGCGCGCCACGAGTCCCACGGGGCCAGAGGGGATCGAGGCGAAGGCGTCCACCGAGCGGGAGCTGACCTTCGTAACGCGGTCGGCCAGATGCACCTGGGCATCGAACACCACGAGCACCCCGAGCCCGCGCGCACCCGGCGCGGCGGCGGTGCGCACGGCATCGCGCAGGTTGGCGGGCCCGTCGGCCCCCGGGGCGTTCGAGGGGCGCATCGCGCCGGTGAGCACGAGCGGCGCCTCCCGGTCCCACAGCAGGTCCAGCAGGAAGGCGGACTCCTCGAGGGTGTCGGTGCCGTGGGTGAGCACCACCCCGGCCGCGCCGTCATCCACGGCGGTGCGGGCGGCCCTGAGCGCGCGGGACAGGTGGGCGGGGGTGACCGACGGGGAGCCGATGTTCGCGAGCTCCTCATGGTCCACGGCCACGTCGTCCACGAGCGTGCGGGTGAGATTCTCGGGGGCGTGGTCACCGGGGGTGGCGCGCAGCCCGGTGGCGTCCTGCTGCATGAAGATCGTCCCGCCCAGGGACAGCAGCGCCACCCGGGCGCGCGGGGCCGCGGGGGAGAGGTCAGGGGAGGTCAGCTCCATGGCGCCATCATGGCAGGTGCGGGGTGGTGGCTCGCTCTCATCCAGCTCGGAGACGATCTGCACGGCTGGCTTCGACCTCGGCGTCGAGGAACTCCACCAGGCGGTCTTCGGGACGGACGGCGATCTGCGTGCTCATGGCGCGACCGCAGCACGCTGCATCCCATCATGGGATGCGTGCGGGTGGCGTGTACCGCTGGCCTCACGTCCGCACGAGCCGGGTCAGCACCTCCGCGTGCCGGGTGTGGGGGAACATGTCCACGAAGCGCGCCTGCGCGATGCGGTAGGACGGTATCCGTTCCAGGTCCTTGGCGAGGGTGGTGGGGTTGCAGCTCGAATACACGACATCCGTCACCCCGGAGCCCTCGAGCCAGGTGGTGAGCTCCTCGCCGAGTCCGCGTCGCGGCGGGTTCACGATCACGGCGTCGGGCGGCCCGTCGGCCCCTTGAGTTGTCTCTTTGGCCCACTGGGTGGCGTCTCCGGCCAGGAACGTTGTGTGCTCCGCGCCGAGCGCGTCGGCCCCCTCTCGCGCCCCAGCGATCGCGGCGGCGGAGACCTCCACCCCGGTGATGAGGGCCGACGGGAGGGCGCGCGCCGCGTGCAGGGCGAAGCCCCCGAGCCCGCAGTACAGATCCCAGATGCGCATCCCCGCGTGGCGGGCCGCGGGCAGTGCGGCGATCCACGCGGCGGCCTGCCGGTACAGCTGCCCAGCCACCTCGGTGTGGGTCTGTAGGAAGGAGCCCGGCGGCGCGAACAGCGTCACGTCCCCGGTGCGCACCGGGATCGCTGCGGGCCCGTGCAACGGGATCTCCGTCGCGCCCTCCACGGCGGTGGTGTGCTCGGGATGCAGGTTCGCGCTGACGGCGATGACCGAGGGGTGGGCCTTGAGCAGGCGCGGCAGATGCTCGACGAGCCGCGGCAGGGCCTTGTCGCTGCGCAGTACGAACCGCAGCTGATGCTCTCCGTCGGGCGTGGTTGTGACCAGCACGTTCTTGATTTCGCCGCGGCGGCGTGCGACGTCATACGGGGGGATCTGGGCGCGGCGGATCAGGGCCTTCGCCCCCTCGAGCACCTCCTCGACCCCGTCCGGGTAGAGGGGGCAGTCGCACAGGTCGGTGCCCGCGGACTGCCCGGGCAGGGTCAGCAACGGCGCCTGGGCGGTGCCGCCGACGGCCATTTTCCCGCGGGCCCGAAACCCGGAGTCGGCGCCCACGATCGGCTCGCCGAGCCCCGCGCCGGGGCCGAAGAACGGCTCGAGCAGCTGCGCCACCTGCTCCTGCGCCGCGGCAAGCCGCTGCGGGCGAGGCACCCCCAGCAGGGTGCAGGACCGGCAGCGACCGGCATCGAAGTGGTGGCAGCGCACGCGGCGAGTCTACGGAGCGTGCGGGTAAGCCCGCCCGACACGCGGCCCGCTCCGTCGAGAACACCGATGTGTGCCGGAATTGCCTCGTATCGGTGCACTCGGGGCTCACGACACGGCGTGGCGCGGGGTAGGCGTAGGCGGGGCGGGCAGACTCAGGCGAGCGCGGGCAGACACCGGCGCGCTCGACACGCTGCCCCGCGCGACACGCGGCGCAGCTCAGTCGAGAACACCGATTCGTGCCGGTTTCGCCTCGTATCGGTGCACTCGCGGCTCTTGACACGGCGTGGCGCGGGGAAGGCCCAGGCGAGCGGGGGCAGGCAGGGCAGACACCGGCGCGCTCGACGCGCTGCCCCGCCCCACACGCGGCCCGCCCCGTCGAGTTCACCGATTCGTGCCGGTTTCGCCTCGTATCGGTGTACTCGCGGGGTCGACACGGCGTGGCGCGGGATAGGCCCAGGCGAGCGGGGCACAGGCAGGGGCGGCCTCAGGCAGTCCCGACCCACCCGCTCAGGCGAACCACTCCGTGGGCGGGCCCGCCATCAGCAGCAGCGAGAACACGATGCTCACGACCACCAGGGCGATGATCGCCGCGAGCAGCGGGTGGCGCAGGGCGAGCGCCGCGACCTTCTCCGGCGCCGTGCGCCCCGGCTCCGCGCGCAGGCGCCAGCTGCTGCCCAGCAGTCCGCGCCGCACGGCCGAGCGCTCGAAGGGGATCGTCAGGTAGGGGATGATCGCCGAGCCGAGGCCGGCGAGCAGATCCATCGGCCGCCACTTCTGGTCCACCGCCACGAGCACCGTCACCACCACGTAGGAGAGGAACACGAAGCCGTGCAGCCCGCCGCCGATCCGCACGCCCAGCTCCGTGATCTGCAGCAGGTACTTCAGCGCCATGCCCAGCAGCAGCAGGGTCCAGGTGATCGCCTCAGCGATCGCGAGCACGCGGTACAGCCGCGAGGGAGTGTTCAGCAGATGCATGCCTCCATGGTGGCAGGTGCGCGGCCGACGAAAGACAATCCCGCCCGCGACCACCGGATGGTGCGCAGCGACGTGTCGCACGGCACACTGAGGACATGAGCGACGCCACCTCTGCCCCCTCCACCATTCCCGGGGAGCTGTTCCTGCTGCTGACCACCGACTCCGGCCGCCAGGACTCCACCTCCTACCGCCGCCAGGCCCTCGCGGGCGCAGCCATCGCTGAGCTTGTGCTGCGCGAGAAGATCGCGCTCACGGAGGGCCGCAACCCGAAGGTCCAGGTCCGCGACACGGTGCCCACGGACCTGCCCACTCTCGACCAGGCCCTCGGGGCTCTCGCGGATCTCGACGGGAAGGCCGTGAAGTCCGTGATCGGCCACCGGTCGATGGATCTCACTGAGGTGATCGGGGAGTCCTTCGCGGCCGACGGGGTGGTGCAGCGCAAGGACGGCTGGTTCACCACCACCTGGCCCACGCACGACGACACCGTCGAGACCGCGCTGCGCGCTCGACTGGCCCGCGCCGTGCGCGAGCCGCAGCAGGCCAGCCTGCAGGACGGGATCCTGCTGGAGTTGCTGCGCGGCCTCGGGATCGCGCACCGGATCCTCAAGGACGACGTTCCGGAGATGGGCCGACGGGACCTCGAGAAGGCCATCGCCGCGCTGAAGGTCGAGTCTCCCGAGGCCAAGGCCGTGAAGCGGATCATCGATGAGGCGATGACGGCGGTGATCGTGGCGACGACCGCGGTCTCCACCACGACCATCACCACCTGATACGCCGCGCGCCGGACCGGGCGCTCAGTGCCCGGACCACCGCCCGTGACCTGAGCCGACGGTTCAGCCCCGGCGCCGCGTGGTGCGGGCGGTGGCTGGCGCTGTCCAGGGGTCCTCGGGCCACGGGTGCTTGGGGTAGCGGCCGCGCATCTCCTTGCGCACCTGCTGGTAGGGGCCGTCCCAAAAGGACCGCAGGTCATCAGTGACAGCAAGGGGCCGACCGGCGGGGGAGAGCAGGTGGAACAGCACCGGCACCCGCCCGCCCACCAGGCGCGGGGTCTCCGCCAGCCCGAACAGCTCCTGCAGCTTCGCCGCCACGACGCAGCGGCCCGTCGGATCCTCCGGGTCCGGGTACTGAATCCGTGCGGTCCGCCCCGAGGGCACCGGCAGCCGCTCCGGCGCCAGCTCATCGAGGGCCGATGCCTCCGGCCAGGGCAGCAGCAGCCGCAGACCCCCGGTCACATCCACGGCGGCGAGGTTCGTGCTCCGGGCCCCGAGCTGCGGGGCGAGCCAGACCTCCAGCTGCTCCAGCAGCGCCGCCTCATCCATCGCCGGCCACGGTGCCCCGAGCTCTCGGTGCAGCAGTGCGAGCCGCGCCCGCAGCGTCGCGGCCGACTCCTTCCAGGTGAGGGACGCAAGCCCCTGCTCACGCACCGCCGCGAGCACCGCCTCGCGCGCATCATCGCCCTGGGCCCGCACGGGCGTGGAGGCCAGCTCGATCGCGCCGAGCCGCCGCAGCTGCCGCACCCGCACCGCACCGCTCTCCAGATGCGCCGAGCGCTCCTCGACGAGCAACCCGGCCCCAAGCGCGAGCGCATCGGCCTCCGCCAGGGGTGCGGCGGCCCGCAGCACCGCCCCGGTCCCATCCGCCGCCCGCCCCCGAACCCGCTGCACCTCCCAGGCCACGAGCCACTCACAACCCAGCAGCCCACTGCCCTCCGGCAGGGCCGCCCGCGTCCCCGAGGCCAGCAGATAGGAGCGCGAACCCTCCCCAGTGCGGCGCGCGATCCGCTCCGGCCGGGCAAGCGCGAGCACCGCCCCGACCTGCTCCGCGTCCGTCGACGCCGTGATCTCTGCCGCGGCGGTGGCCGCTGCGGTTTTCCCAGCGGTGATGTCGCTGCGCGACCCGCGCCGCGACGTGACCAGGCGGGCCAGGCGGTCCCGCTCCCGTCGCCACCGCGGCGCCCCCGGGGCGCGGCCCGCCCGCAGATCCGCGAGCAGCCGCGGCAGGTCCGCGCCCGGCGGCCGATGGTCATCGGACACCGCCGCGACCACCTCGGCAGCCTGTCGCGCCGCGTGCGGGCCTGGCAGGGATACGGCGCCGTCGGCCAGGGCCCGCGCCTCCCGCACCCCGATCGGCATCCGCGCCACCGCCTGCCCGGCGGGCGTCGGCCGCCCCTGCTCATCAACCAGACCGAGGGCGCGCAGCGTGTCCTCCGCCGCGAGGATCTCCGCGGCCGGCGGGGCGGTCAGCAGCGGGAGGCCTTCCCCGCGCGGCGTGCCCCAGCAGGCCAACTGCAGCGCCGCATCGGTGAGGTCCGCGGCGGTGATCTCCGGCGGCGCCTGCGCAGGCATCCCCGCAAGCTCCGCCCCGCTGAACACGCGCACCGCCCGGCCGGGGCCGAGCCGCGCCGCCCGCCCGGCCCGCTGCGCCCCCGCGGCTTTCGACGCCCTCACCCTGACCCGGCCCGACCTGCCCCGCCCCCGACTCCCCGCACGTCTTTCCCTGGTACCAGGTGGAGCCCGAGGAGCGAGTCCGCAAGGCTCTGCAGTTCCAGTGGAGCCTGCGTTCCCGGATCAGCCCGGAGGAGTGGACCCTCGCCTTCGGCATCTGGGCTCGCGGCCGCCTCATCGGCTGCCAGGACGTGCGCGCGCTGCGTTTCGCTGAGCGGCGCACCGTCGGTTCCGGCTCCTGGCTCACCCTCGAGGAGCAGGGGCAGGGCTACGGGAAGCTCATGCGCCAGGCCATGCTCGTGCTCGCCTTCGACCACCTCGGCGCCGAGGCCGCGGAATCCGCCGCCATCGAGGGCAACGTCCGCTCGTTCGCGACCTCGCACGCCTGCGGCTACGTGGGCAACGGCATCGGGTGCTCCACCATGCCGGGCGTGAACGCGATGGAGCAGCGCTTCCGCGTCACCCCCGAGACGTTCATCCGCCCGGCGATGCCCGTCGAGGTCGAGGGCCTCACCCCGCCGCTGCGCGCCATGCTGGGCGCCTGAGCGGGCGCGCCGCTCACTCCTCGGCGTCGACCAGGCTCCAGCGCACCCCCACACGCCCGGGGCCGAAAGCCGTGGCGACCATCTGCAGGCAGCCACGCGCATCGCGATACACGGGGCCGATACTGGCCATCCCCATCGGCCGTGATCCGATGCTCGCGGGCCGAGGCCAGCTCGAGGTCACCGCGCATCTCCACCTCCACCATCACGAAGGCCGTGCGGCGCGGGGCGGTAGGGCTCAGCAGAAGGCGGTCGTCGTGGTGCTGCGGGCGTAGCTCTTCGAGGCCCGCCACGCTCCGCGCCCCGCCGCGCCCCGCCACGCTCCGCGCCCGCCGCGCTCCGCGCCCGAGTGTCAGGGAGTCATTTTGAGCCAAATTCTGGCTCAAAATGACTCCCTCGCCGAGGAGGGGCTGCTCCCGAATCTCGCCGGCTACGCCGTGGCGTTCGTCGTGACAGTCGCGGTCACGGGGCTCATGATCCGCACCGACCGACGCAAGGACGCCGCCGAGGAGCTGGCCGCACACGGTTCCGATCCCGAGCCGGGCTCGCAGGGCGAGGAGACTTCGGTGTCGCGCGGCAGCATGCCGGAGATCCGCGCGATGATCTTCGCGTGCGACGCAGGCATGGGCTCGAGCGTCATGGGGACTTCGAGGATGCGGGCCAAGCTGCGCGCGGCGGGTCTGGACGTCTCGATCGAGCACTCCGCCGTGAAGGACATCCCCACCGATGCGGATGCGGTCATCACCAGCGTCTCGCTCGCGGACCGCGTCAGAGCCACGCTCCATGCCCAGGGGCGGGATGACGTCCCGGTCTTCCCGCTGAA
The DNA here is from genome assembly GCF_023062615.1 of Brachybacterium sp. Marseille-Q7125. NCBI lineage: Bacteria > Bacillati > Actinomycetota > Actinomycetes > Micrococcales > Dermabacteraceae > Brachybacterium > Brachybacterium sp. Marseille-Q7125. Next base: position 28,857 of record NZ_JALLAL010000033.1, read on the forward strand.
CAACCTGCTGAGTGATCAGGAGTACGACGGCATCATCGAGAAGCTCGGCAACCGCGCTCCTGAGCCGGCGGAGGCGGCTCCTGGAACTCGGGAGTCGGATTCTCCGGGTCGGGTGACCGCTACGCACGAGGGCCGCGGAGACGGCACTGACCTGCTCGACCGGGACCTGATCGTGCTGGGGGCGAAGTTCTCCGACAAGTGGGAAGCGATCCGCGCCGCAGGTGACCTCCTCGTGCGCGGCGGGCGCGTCGAGAGGGAGTACGTCGACACGATGATCGCGCGGGAGGAGACCGCCACTGTCTACGTCGGCAACAATCTCGCCATCCCCCACGGCACGCAGGGCTCGGAGGAGCTCATTCGGCGATCCGGGATCGCCTGCCTCCAGGTCCCCGATGGCGTCCGTTTCGGAGACGAGCGAGCAATCGGCCGTCGCGGCGATCGCCGCGCTGCAGGAGCTCCCCGAGCCGCCGACGGCCGTCTTCTCCTCCAACGCACGGACGTCGATGCTCCTCGTGCAGCCTGTAGCACGCGCCGGGTTCGGTTTCGTCTCTTTCGGGGACTTCCCGATGGCGGCGGCGCTGACCCCGCCGGTCTGCGCCATCGACCAGAGCCCCAGAACGCTGGGAGAGCTCGCCGCGCAGCGGATCCTCGAGCGAGTGGGACGCCCTGCGACCGACCTCGAGCGGATGACGACGGTGCTGCCCGTGAAGCTGCTCGAGCGCGGTTCGTGCCGGATGCCGTGACGTCGCGGGCAGAGCTGCTGGAACCGGTGCCCGCATCGGTCCCGGCCGACGGGCGCCGCCTCGCAGGTGCGCCACTCGCAACGACTCGCATCTACTCTAAAGTTTTTAGAGTAGATGCGAGTCGTTGCGAGCTGCTCCGAACCGGCGAGTGCGGCGTCTCAGTCGAGGAGCGTCCAGGTCGCACGCGGATCCCTGTCGGAACGACCGTCCCAGGACACGATCCCGTGGGACTCCAGCTCGCCCAGGACACGGCGTACCCAGGGCCGCGAGCGCCTCGTCTCCTCGACGATGTCGCCGGTGCCCAACGGACGCCCATGAGCGCGGAGCACGGCGAGAACCTCGTCCACTCCCGTGGGGAGGGCCTCCTGCTGCTCGGGACTCAGGCGGCTGCTCGCGGTCAAGGTGAGCCTCACGCTCCCGCTGCTCTGGTGGTACTGCGGGTCGGCGAGGCCCAGCAGCCGCATCTCCTCGAAGATTCGGCGGATCCCCTCGCCGCGCTCCAGGGTGATGCCGAGGTCTGAGCAGACTCGGGCGATGCGCGGGTTGCGGGCGTACCGGGCGATGTCCAAGGGGCTCGTCGGATCGGCGAGGCCGGGGAAGCGCCCGGGGCTCTCGATCTCGATCCGTGACGGGTAGATGCTCACCCGGATGTGATCCCCGGCCATCGAGTAGCTCCGGTGCACGACCGCATTCACCAGCCCTTCCAGCCAGGCGTCGGAGGGGATGAGGGGGATGTCCGTGAACCGACCGCCGCCCGTGAGGGCTCGACGGTGCGGAAGCCAGGACTCGATACATGCGGACGCCTCGTCGATCACCCGAGGGATCGGGCCCTCGAAGCGGGCGTCCTTCCCGGACTCCAGCGACTGCCGACTGCCCGTGCCGGGTGAGTTCTCGCTGTACCGCATGACGCGCACGAAGGCTTGGGGCAGCCAGTCCTGCGGGCGCTCCCCGAGCAGCAGGACGGCCGCCTGCGTCAGGGAGCCGTCTCGTCTCAGGAGACTGCGAGCTCGGAGCGCGGTGTCGTCGTCGCCGCCCGCTCCGATCGCGCCCCGATAGCGCTGGATCTCTCCGCTGTCGAGATCCTCGAACGTCGCTTCCGGCGCGGGCTCGTACTCGAACTGGGCGCTGCCGCGGTCGTACTCGAGTTCCCGTCGCTGTCCGTAGCTGAGCTTTTTCGACTCGTCACCGACTCGCAGATAGACCTCTCCGCTCATGGACTCGTGGACGTGCTCGCTCGGGGGGACGTCGATGAGGAGCAGGGATCGTCCTTCGTCGATCTCCAGTCGCCACACACGGCTTCGCACGGGCGGCACGGTGAAGTCGATCCCCACCTGGCGGATCGCGTTCTCCTTGTGGGATGTCAGCAGCTCGCCGTCATAGGAGCCGTCACGGAGCCCGATGGCGAGCGTCCCGCCCTCTGCGTTCGCGAACGCGATCAGCGGCCTGGCCAGATCCTTGGGCGAGACCCGCGCGGACTTGCGGTCGAACCACTGATCCTCGGGAGCCTCCAGGAGCAGACGGAAGCGGTCCTCGGGCGGAGCCCGGTCGAGGTCGTGCAGGATCGCAGTCGACATGAACCTACCCTAAACAATTTAGAGTAAGTGCGAGCTGTTTCGCGCCGTCGAGTGCAGCGGCTCAGTCGAGCAGCGCCTGATCGCCGGGGGCGCCGTCGGTCTCGACCTGCGCGCTCCATCAGAGGCGCAGCGTGGCCCGGTCTCCACGGTCGTGCCATCTCCCGCTGAGTCGGACCGGCGCTCAGCAGTAGGCGGTCGTCGCGTCGGTGCGGACCGTCGTCGAGGTCGCCTTCTTCACGCCGCCCTTGTACTTGCAGGACTCCAGCAGCTTGCCCTTGTTGGTGTACAGCCGCGCGGTGTCGCCGGTGTTGTTCCAGATGTAGCTGGACTTGTTCCAGTACTTGGTCTTCGTGGTGTCCTTGCCCTTGCCGGACCGGATCGTGAGGGTCTTGCCGGGGGCGAGCTTCGTGCCCTTGGGGAAGGTGTACTTCTGGGGGCCGTTGTCGCGGATCACGTAGCCGGTGAGGGTCAGCGTGGTCTTCCCGGTGTTTTTGACCTGGATGTACTCCTTCACGTACTCGGAGTTCTTCGAGTAGTCCCGGCCGGGCGGGTCGTAGTACACCTTCACGATGTCCAGCGGCTTCTTCACCGCGGCATCGGCGGGCGGGGCGACCGCGAGCGGGACGGCGACCACGAGCGCGGCGAGCAGCAAGGCCAGGAATCGGGTGCGCGAGAGCAGGGGCATGTGCATGGAAGACCTCTGAGGTGAACGGGATCCGCGGGTGACGGCCGGGGTTCCGGCTCTCCTCAGGATCGGGTCCGATGGGGATGAGGGGAACATAGCCCGCCCCCGCCCCGACGGGAAGAGATTCCCGATATCTGCCCGGCGGTGTGCGTCACAGCCCGGCCCCGACACTGCCGTTCCTGGTCGGCGCCGGGACCGAAGTCCCGGCGCCGCCGCTCACATCGACTCCTGCCAGGCCCGGTACAGCGCCGCGAAGCGGCCGCCCGCGGCGACGAGCTCGGTGGGGGAGCCGTCCTCAACCACCTCGCCGCCGTGGACCACGAGCACCCGGTCCGCGATCATCACGGTGGTCAGACGGTGGGCGATGATCAGGCTGGTGCGCTGGCCCAGCAGCTTCGTGAGCCCCTCCTGCACCATCCGCTCGGAGGGGATGTCCAGGGAGCTGGTGGCCTCATCGAGGATCAGCACCCGTGGGTCAGCGAGGAATGCGCGGGCGAAGGAGATCAGCTGCCGCTGACCGGCGGAGACGCGGCCGCCGCGCTTGCTCACATCGGTGTCATAGCCGTAGGGCAGCTTCTCGATGAACTCATCGGCGCCGATCGCGCGGGCCGCCGCCTCGATCTCCTCGCGGGACGCCCCCGGTTTGCCCAGTGCGATGTTGTCCGCGACGGTGCCGGAGAACAGGTATGCCTCCTGCGTGACCATGACGATATTGCGGGTGAGGTCCTGCATCGACAGGTCCTTCAGGTCCACGCCATCCAGCGCCACCCGACCGTCGGTCGCATCGTAGAACCGGGAGATGAGCTTGGCGATGGTGGACTTCCCGGCGCCGGTCTGGCCGACAAGAGCCACCGTCTGGCCCGCGGGGATGTGCAGATCCAGGGGCTTCAGCACGAGCGGACCATCGGCCGTGTAGCGGAAGGAGACCCGCTCGAAGTCGATCTGCCCATCGGAGGCCGGCAGGGGCGTCGGAGTCGCGGATTCCTTGACGTGCGGCTGCTCGGCGAGGAGGTTCGCGATCTTCTCGAGCGCCGCCACGGCGGACTGGAAGGCGTTGTAGAAGTTCGCGATCTCATCGACGGGCTGGAAGAACCGCCGCGAATACAGCACGAGCGCCACCAGCACACCGACCTGCAGATCCCCGGAGAGCACCCGGAACCCGCCGACGACCAGCACCGCAGCGATCGTGACGTTCGCGAGCACGCGCAGCAGCGGCTGATAGATGCCGAACACCTGGATCGAGCGCAGCGAGGCGTTGCGGTAATCCGAGGCGAGGGTGTCGAAGCGCTTCTGGTTGCGACCCTCCTTGCGGAAGGCCTGCACGGCGCGGATCCCCGCCATCGCCTCGACGAAGTGGACGATCAGCCGCGCCGAATGGGTGCGGATCGCCCGGTACTCCACCGAGGAGCGCTTCTGGAACCACACCGTCAGCGCCACACACGGGATCAGCATCAGCAGCATGACCAGGCCCGTGATCGGGTCCATCGCCACGATCAGCACGATCGTGAACACCATCGACAAGAACGCGCCCACCATGACGTTCACGCCCGCATCCAGCAGCTCCCGCAGCGCCTCCATATCGGAGGTCTGGCGGGAGACGATGCGGCCGGAGGTGTAGCGCTCGTGGAACTCGAGGTCCTGCCGCTGGGTGAAACGGAAGACCTTGCGGCGCAGGGACAGCAGCATCCGCTGGCCGACGACGACGGACTGGCGCACGTACCCGAAGGTGAGGGCGCCGCCGATGAGCGCACAGGCGATGTGCAGCGCCGCGGCCTGGAGCGCGGGGATGCTGTTGCCCTCCATCAGGGCGGGGATGCCGTTGTCGATGCCCCAGGCGATGATCGCGGGCCCCGCCACCACGGCGAGCTGCGCCACGACCACCATCAGCGCCATGAGCGCGAACTGCCCCTTGACCGGGGAGATCAGCTCCCCGAGCAGCCGGAAGGAGCGCTTGCGCGAAGCCTTCGCCTCCGCGGGCGTGAGATCCCTCTGCTCTTCGTCCTTACGTGAGGTCGCGGCGGTCATCGGCCCTGCTCCGTCCCGCCCTGCAGGGCGCTGAGGTCCAGCTCCCCGGTGAGCGTCTCGATGTCCTGGTCGCGTCGGCGCTCCTCCTCCTGATTGGCGATCACCCAGCGGTAGCGGGCGGAGGAGGCCATGAGCTCCTGGTGCGTACCCACATCCACGATCTTCCCGCCATCCAGCAGCGCCACCCGGTCGGCGAGCGCCACGGTGGAGGTGCGGTGGGCGACGATCAGCGTGGTGGTGCCCTGCAGGACCTCGCGCAGGCGGCCGGTCACCGTCTCCTCGGTTCTCGTGTCCAGGGCGGACAGCGGATCATCCAGCAGCAGCACCGCGGGCTTCGCAGCGATCGCGCGGGCGAGCGCGAGACGCTGCCGCTGCCCACCGGACAGGCTCATGCCCTCCTCGCCGATGCGGGTGTCCACCCCCTCGGGCAGGTCGTAGGCGTAGGTGGCGTCGGCGGTGCGCAGTGCGAGGTGCAGCAGCTCATCCCGCGCGGCCTCATCGAGCGTCGGATCCGCGCCGAGCAGGACGTTGTCCCGCACCGAGTCGGAGAACAGGGTCGCGTCCTCGAAGGCGACGGCGGTCAGGGTGCGCAGATCCATCAGGTCCATCTCGCGCACATCCACCCCGTCGATGGTCACGCGGCCGCCGGTGACGTCATACAGCCGCGGCACCAGCTGCAGCAACGTCGACTTCCCGGATCCGGTGACGCCCACCAGCGCCATCGTCTCCCCGGGGCGGATCTCAAGGTCCACGCCGTCCAGCACATCGGGCACGTGGTCGGGAGCGTCGGCGTACCGGAAGTGCGCGCCCTCGAAGGCGACGGCGCCGCGCGCTTCAGCGGGGTCGATGGCGGCGGGGGTCTCGGGCGCGGTGATGGTGTTGTCCTCATCCATCACCTCGTAGTGGCGGTCCAGGGCGGTGGAGGCGTTGACCATCTGCCCGAACAGCATGCCGAGCATCCGCACCGGCCCCACCACCAGGGTGGCGGTCGCGAAATAGCTTGCGAGCTGGCCGACGGTGATGTGCCCGCCGGCGACCAGGTGGATGCCGACGAACAGCGAGACGCCCAGCGCCAGCTCCGGCAGCATGAACATGAACATGTCGAACCGGGCCATCGACGTGGCCTTGCGGATCTCGGTGGTGCGCAGCTCCTCCGCCTGCGCGGTGAAGTCCTCGAGCGCCGTGGGGCCGCGGCCGAAGGCCTTCAGCACCCGGATGCCCTGCACAGACTGCTCGATCGTGGTGGCGAGGTCCCCGTTCTGGTCCTGCGAGCGGCGCGAGAGCACGGAGAACTCGCGGTGGAAGCGGAAGGCGATGATCGACACCGGCACCGCGGCGAGGAAGAAGATGCCCGCCAGGATCCACGACGAGCGGATCAGCAGCACAAGCCCCGCGATGATCGTCACGGAGCTGGTGACCAGCATGATCATGCCGAAGGCGATCCAGCGGCGGATGATGTTGATATCGCCCATCATGCGGCTGAGCAGCTGCCCGGAGCCCCAGCCGTCATGGAAGGCGATCGGCATGTGCTGGACCTTCGCGTAGAACCGCACGCGGATGTCCTTCTCCACCAGTGTGGAGGGGGAGACGGCGAAGACGCGCCGCAGCCAGATCAGCGAGGCCTCCAACAGGCCGAGTCCCAGCACGATCGCGCCGCCGGTCCAGACCGTCGCGGCGGTCGCGCCGGTATCCAGGCGGTTGACGAGGAACTCGAGGACCTGCGGGATGCCGAGCGCCACGAGCGAGGCGGTCAGGGCGCTGAGCAGCCCCAGGTAGAGACGGATGCGGATCGGTTTCACCGTCTGCCACAGACGGGCCATGGAGCCGAGCATGGGGGGAGTGAACCTCAGGTGGGGGAGGGAGACTCCGACGGTCGGAGCCAGTGTCTTAGCTTAGTCAACGAATTCGGGGCGCGTCACGGCGGCTTGCGCAGTGGGATGCGGCGGGGGCGTCCGCGCGCCGCAGCGGCTTCAGTCGCGCGGCTCGGCGGGGATCCAGTCGCCGTAGGCCGCGTCGGAGAGCATCGCGGAGGCGGCCGCGGAGACCCCGGTGACAGTCAGCACCGCAGGCCAGGCCCCGATCTTCTTCGCCAGCGGATGTGAGAGCCCGAAGCCCAGCAGGTACGTCGCCCCGAGCACCGCGGTCGTCGCCGGGCCGCGGCGCGCCAGCCAGGTGCGGCCCGCGTACAGCCCGGCGGCAGCCAGCACCACGCCGCCGAGCGGCCTGATCCCGGTCTCCCGCGCGGTGAGCCAACCGCCGATCAGGCCGACGGCGACGACGGGGGCGGTGCGGACGGACTCGGCAGGCTTCAGCGCGGTGGTCATGGATACGAGGGTACGCCGGGAGAGCCTGGCTGCGCCGGGAAGATCACGCCCCGCCAGAAGGGCGGTCCTGCCCCCTGGGCGTAGGCTGTGACAGGAGAAATGCGTGGGTGCAGCGTGACGGAGGCGCCCGCGACAGTTCGATCCGGCGCACAGCGGCGCCGACGTGTCAGACGTGTCAAAGGAGAACGTGATGATCACTCGCAGGCGTATGTTCGCCATTCCCGCAGCCGTGGCTGCAGCCGGATCTCTCGCGGCGTGCGGAGGTGGATCCGGCGGCTCCGGCGGAGGCGGCGGCGGAGACAACTCCGTGGAGGTCTTCACCTGGTGGGCTCAGGGCTCCGAGAAGGCCGGGCTCGATGCGCTCGTCGAGGTGTTCGATGAGCAGCACCCGGATGTCGAGTTCGTCAACGGCGCCGTCGCCGGCGGCGCCGGTTCCGCGGCCAAGGACATGCTGCAGTCCCGCCTGCAGGCCGGTGATCCGCCGGACACCTTCCAGGCCCACGCCGGGGCGGAGCTCACCGACTACATCGACGCCGCACAGATCCAGGACGTCTCGGATCTGTTCGACGAGTTCGGGCTGCGCGACGTGTTCCCCGAGACTCTCGTCGAGCAGCTCACGGCCGATGGGGCGATCTACTCCATCCCCTCGAACATCCACCGCTCCAACGTCGTGTGGGGCAATAGCAAGGTGCTCTCCGATGCGGGGATCGACACCGCGTCTGCGCCCGGCAGCCTCGATGACTTCCTCGCCCAGCTCGAGGAGCTGAAGAGCGCGGGCGTGACCCCGCTGTCGGTCGCCACCACCTGGACCCAGGTCAACCTGCTCGAGGCGATCCTCATGGCGGAGCTCGGCGCGGACTCCTACAACGGGCTGTTCGACGGCTCCTTCGGCTGGGACTCCTCCGAGGTCACCACGGTGCTGGAGAAGTTCTCCACCATGATGGAGATGACCAACACCGACCGCGACGGCCTGGACTGGCCCGACGCCACCCAGCAGGTCATCGACGGCAACGCCGCCTACAACGTGATGGGCGACTGGGCGGTGGCTGCCTTCGAACAGGCCGAGAAGAAGCTCGGCGACGACTACGTGGCCTTCGAGCTGCCGGGCAAGGAGAAGATCTTCGGCTTCCTCGCCGACTCCTTCACCCTGCCCGAGGGGGCGCCGCACCCCGAGGGCGCCAAGGCATGGCTGGAGACCATCGCCTCCCCCGAGGGGCAGCTCGCCTTCAACCTCGCCAAGGGCTCCATCCCGGCGCGCACCGACGTGGACACCGCCGAGTTCGGCGAGTACGCGCAGACGGCGATCACCTCCTTCGCAGAGGACGCGATCTGCTCCTCGATCGCCCACGGGGCAGCGACCTCGGTGTCGTGGCTGAACGGCATCAGCGACGCCACCAGCCAGTTCACCACCGGCGCCACGGACCTCGCGGGGTACCAGCAGGCGCTGACGGACCTGGCTGAGCAGAACCAGGCCTGAGCGGAGCGCCGTCGGGGCCCTGTCTCTGATACACCTCGGCCGCTGCCGACGATACTCCGTGCTTATTTGTCTCTCAGCGTCGTCATCTCCCCGTACCCCCCGACGCTTTGTACGCTCCCCGTGTTCGCGCCGATCATG
>NZ_JALLAL010000034.1:0-37023 GCF_023062615.1 Brachybacterium sp. Marseille-Q7125
CCGAACAGCCCGCATCGCGATCAACGGCACCACCCAGGACTTCCCACCCGAAATCACCACCGACGCCCGCCACGTCATCACCGCCATCGCCCCCGAGATAGGGCACTAACGATGTCCTAAGTCAGGTGTGAAGAGCCTGAAAACTTCGGTCGGCACGGTCGGCGATAGCTACGATAACGCGCTGGCCGAGACCGTGAATGGCCTCTACAAGACGGAGCTGATCTACTCCAAGCGGATCTGGCGGTCGGTCAGCGAAGTTGAGCTCGCCACGATGGGCTAGGTCCACTGGTGGAACACGTCCCGGCTCCACGAAGCTCTCGGCTACCGAACCCCGCAACCGTCGAAGCGACCTACACTCACCCCACGACGGCCGTGCCCGCGACCGTGTAACCACGGAACGAACCCCAGGACGCTTCATGCTGTTGCGCTCGCGCTCACCGACCTCGAGCCCCTGCTCCAGCGTACAGGCGCAGATGTGCTTCAAATCGCTTGCGCTCCGCGCCGCAGTGCCGCGGCGAGCGCGTCCGCCGATGCGCCGGCAAGGCTCGATCCCCGCAGCCAGGTCCTCGCGCCGCTTCGAGGCGTTCTCCTCGTTGAGGTCGATTTCGTACGCAACCGTCGGGGGAGGCGACCATAGACTGATTATGCTTGAGCGTCACGCAAACTGCTGGCGGAACAGTTCCTTGAACCGCCCCGGAGACGTAACGAGGTCATCGTAGTGCCCCTCTTGGACGAGCCGTCCCTCATGGAGGACATAGATTCTGTCAACTTGCTTCAAGGTCCAAGCCCGATGCGAAACCACACAGGTGATCCTCTCCTTCTTCGACCGAGTCAGTAGCGAGAAGATTTCCTCCTCCGCCTCCGCATCGATCGCCGAAGTGGGCTCATCCAGGATCCAGATCCCAGCGTCGCGTACGACAATGCGGGCGAGCGCGAGCCGCTGCCACTGGCCGCCCGACAGACCGCGCCCACCCCACTGGACGCCGAGCTGGGCATCGAGCCCGCCACTCATCTCCCGGACAAGATCGGCGATCCCCACGAACTCGAGCGCCTCCCATATGCGCGTATCCGGGATATCCTGCTCCGGCGTCCCCAGGAGCACGGAGTCACGAACGGATAGTTGGAACCTTCCGAACTCCTGCGAAAGCGTGCCGATCATCGCGAATCGCTCCGTCTCCGACCTCACCGCCTGATCGACACCGTCGATCAAGACGGAGCCGCTCTGGGCTTGGACTAAACCACAGATAGCCGATACAAGGGTCGTCTTCCCCGCGCCATTAGCTCCGACGATACCGATCATCTCACCCGCCTCGACCTTTACGCTCACGCGATCGAGGGCGGGCTTCGTCGCCCCTGGATAGGTCACCTCGAGATCCCGCACTTCGACAGAACCGATGTCCCGCACTATTCGCTGAGTCTTCGGCTCCCGCTGCTCCTCCGTGAACAGCCGGTAGCCCGCCACCCTCGTGTTAGCTGCCAACACGCGGCCCGCCGCGTTACCCGCATTGCTGGTGGATGCTATCCCGCTGACGATAGCAAGCACGCCGACAGACGCGCCGGCACTCCCGCTGCCAGAAACCGCCAGCATCGCCAAAGCCAGCAGTAGGCAGAGAGCAGTCACGACGCCTGCTGGGAGCTCCACTCCTACGGAACGGAGCCGCAAGCGGCGGAGTACATCCCCCACTGCCTCCCATCTGAGCCCGGCATGCTCCGCGACCCGAGTCGACGTGCCAAGCATCGCAAGTTCAACCCCGGTCGCCTCGTACCTAAGTTGGTCGAAGTGGTACTCGGCAATACGCTCATCCTCGCCCACCACACTCCAGACCGGACGCGCGATCTTCGACACTTTCATGAAAGCCACGATGGAAGGAAACAACGCCAAGACGACGAAAAGTGCCGCGACCCAGTTGTAGTGCCAGATTGTCAAGCACAGCGACACCGCGGTAATCACAGCTCCGGCAACAGTCATCACGGACTGAGGCATCATCGCGAGAAGAGGGATGGCATTCTTCGCTTCCTGAAGCCTGCGCCCACTCCCCGAGTCCTGTACGTCACCTGCGGTGCGCCATGCGGCCGTCCTCGCAAGCTCACGTTTCGCACCGTATTCTAGGTAGGAATTCAGAATCATCCTCACCGAAGCCCCGACGGAGGAGAGCGCCTGCGCGAGTCCGACAATCCCGGCCGTCGCCGCTAAGTTCCCTATCAAATCTGACCCAGCGCACTCCCGGTTGAGACAATCGACCAGCGAACCGAAAGCGATAGCCTGCATGGCGGGAAGTAGCGCGACAACAACCTCGATTGCCGCGCAGCATAACAAGGTTAGCGGCGTCACCCGGAGCGACCACGCCATAACCCAAAACGACAGCCCAAACGGTGGCACCTCCCGAACGTTACGAACGACGCGCCGGAATCGAGCCACGTAGAGCCTCCATCGCTTCCAAGTAGAATCCGCTTGCTGAGAACTTCTTCGCCCAACTAGCGCGTGAACGCATCTCGCCTACTCTCTGCCCCCAGGAGACCGGCCATGTGCGGAAGACGCCGTTCGGCACCTGCTCAGCGTACCAAGCCATCTCAACTCCGTGACGAACGTGGCTGCTACCTCCCCTCACATTATACCTATACCACCCGCCCTCAAGAAAACCCCACCGAGCGCACGTGTTAAGTAGCCGGAAGTGCAGATCGTAGTCTTCACACAAGAATGCCTCTCGCCCCCAACCTCCGATGGAAGTCAATAGTTCGCGGAGAACCATTAGCGTTCCTGCGCAAAACGGATTTCCAGAGCCATTAACACGTAAGGGCCTACTATGGTGCCTCTCGAGAACTTCTTCACGCACTGCCACCTCATATCCCGTCCAGCCAAAATCTACATCATGACGAATCAGGTGCTCATACTGGCGGTCAAACCTCCCAATCGTCGCCAGGTCATCCGAATCCTGGCGTGCGATATACCGACCCCGAGAATTAGCTAAGCCTGTATTCAATGCGTCTACAAGACCGGACCCATCGTTCCGGATTAGGTCAACCCCGGGGAACGTTTCAAGGAGAAAGGATCTATCCTTTTCGGGTATGCCATCGTCGATTACAATCAACTGAATAGCTAGATCGGACTCTTCAGCCTCTACGATCGAAGAAGTCAATGCCGAGTTGTAGCCTCGCATGGGAATTAGAATCGTCAAGTCAATTCGCTCCAAGTTACGCCCCGCCTCTCAGTAGCCTCCGAAACGCATCTACCTGGACGTCCTTTGGCAAGAGATCAAGAATCTCCCACGCAGCCAGAGAACTCCCGCTTTCAAAGTCTTGCCTTACATCTTGAGGCAACGGAATTGGAATGCAGCGTTCAAAGTTTCTCGAGAACAGATATATGACGCGGGATTCACGCGCAATCGTCACAATTATTTGAGACCCGGGGCCCGGGCGGAATATAAGATCCTCGGGAACCGCCTCGAGACGAATCAGCTCTTCATAGTTCACGCCAAGCTCGACTCCTCGACTAGTCAAAGTTTGATTCCCTAGAACTAGCCAGGCATGAATGCCATCAACGTAGGGGCGATACGGTGCACCTATCACAATAGAGAAACCATTAAAGCCTGCGTGTCGCAATTCTCGGCCAGCAAAAATAGACTTTCGCAGGCAGGCAGCCGATTTGTCCACGAGGGCAAGGCATCGCTCAGCCCTATCCGCAACGCAAAATGCGCGAATCCAAGCTTCATCTTGGAGGACTGGACTCCGATACGCAGACTGCCCTTGGATCATCTTCTGAATCAGCTGTTCCCTGTCGAGTCTCCAATGAAATGCAAACCCGACAGCACGGCTAGTCGCACCGATACAGGAGAGCAATTCCGGCATGAAAGACGCGACGGCGAGCTTCTTTACCACTAGCGAACCCTCCAGCTACCGTACGAAACAAAGTACTACTCCGCGGGGCCTTCGAGCATCCCCTTAAGCGGACTTTGGTCGATAGGAAGTAGTGAACTGAAAGCTATTCCGTGCTCCCGTGCTGTTCTCCGCGCAAGGCGATGAACATCTGCTTTCAGAATGTCGGGGAAGTACCTAGCCGTACGAAGACGATTCATCAACACCTCACTGGCGCACTTCTGGTACGGCGCACGACTCGACCAGAAGTGCTCAACACTCTTGCGGACGACATAATTTCTTAGTCCTGCGCAGGTCATTCTAATCGATGTGTCAATATCCTCGTAGCCCCAGCCCTTGAAAGCCGGATCGAATGCCCCGATTCTAATCAAGTCTGACTTTCTAGCTACGAACGCTCCTCCGGGCACTATGGGCACCTCCCAGGCATCGTAACCCGTAGCCCTAGGTAGTCTAGTATAACTGAGTCTTGGCCCGTCCAATACCGCTCCAAACTTCTGCGGAATCCTCTGTTTCGGACTTCCGATACCAAGGCCAACTAATCCAGCGCCGGGAAGGGAGAGTAAAGTGGAAACGGCGAACCGTAGAGAAGTTACCGGGACTCGAACATGCGCGTCAAAAAAGCAGACCACATCTGTTGACGCCGCTTCAACTCCAATCCGACGCGAATTTGAGACGCCATGATGACCTTCATTTATAATGCGCTGGTCGGCGCGAGACGTGCGAGTACTGTTCGATGCTCGTGTATCGTCATCAACGACGTGAATCGTCTCCACTTCATCTCCAAGACTTCTCTTAAGAGAGAGTAATAGTCCCTCACCAGGCTGAAATTCATTTCGCGAACAAACCACGACACTGAGTGACTTCAGTGGCACGCGCGCGATTCTCGGTACCGCGAATGGCATATGGGATTGGAGATACCCCCTGGTGTATCCGCGTTCTTGCAGATCGACCAAACCGAGTTCCGACAGCGTTTTCAGGGAATCATCACGCCTATTTGTCCTGAAGGGAAGGTCTCTTGTCACTTGCGAGAGATGCTGAACCGGAACGTAAGCAAACGCATCAGAGTTGCAAGCAGTCAAAAGGTCGCTCTGACGATGCCTCGGCAAGGTAAATAATGCCGCGCCAATTCCCGGGCGGGGATAGCGCTGTACAGTGCTCTCAGGATTACGCAAAGGCCCTCACCCATTTCTCAGTACCCGCAGCAAGCTGTACTGCGGGTGGGATTCTAACGTGTCTGTCCGTCGCAGTCTTAATCAATTGATCTATTCTCTGAGGGTCAACTAGCCCGAGCGAGGAAAGCTGCCATTTCGACGCGGACCCCAGGCTACATACAGCTCTTGCGAGATCTCTCGTTGGCAGGCTCGGCCATGACAACGAACCGTACGCGAGTACGGCGGCGTTGCCCACCAGCCTCCTTGAAGCCTCACGGAGAAGCAACTTAGAGTGCCATGCACCGTAATATTGGCCGGCACGCCAGCGCATTGGCAAACGGAGAAGACCTTCAACAACACTCACGGAAGCAAACGGCAACGAGATCTGGATACCCTGCTTCCCAGACTCGTTACTAAAATGCTCGAGGTAGTAATTATCGAAGGCCCGGTGAGCCCACTGACGGCGATAGTTTGCATCGGAGGGGCGCGGCCTGTCGATGCGCTCTGCATGTGCCTCGCAGGCTTCAGGAGTGAGTATCGTTTGGCTACGACGCCGCAAATCGTCACGAGTGGCTGCGTACGGATAATCTTCATAGCCCTTTCGTGATCTCATGAACCCACCAATATACTGTGCGGGGTGGAGAGCTCCAAGCGCTGGTCCATGTCGCCATTCATAAAGCAAGTAAAGCAGTTCGTCAGCGCCATTTCCTAAAACTACTCTTGAGAAGACTTCGGACTTTGCGTGCTCGAGCACCGCTTGATATGCGAACCACTGACCGGGCGCTACCGGTAGTCTGGCAGGAGGCTCGTTATTCGACAATCGCCAGTGCTCGCTAGGGTCGATTCTGCGAACTGACATCGACATCTTTCTGGATATTAGTTCAAGATACTCCGGGAGGAGCCTATCTAAATATTGCAGTGTGACTTGCGGTAGTGCAGGTTCGAGGAGCGAAAGCGTAGCTGAGTCAAGTCCGCCGGATTGAAGGAGAAAGCCGTCATTCCTGAAATCATGGGCGAGAGTCGCGCCGAGATCTTCAGCAATTGGATCCCAGAGGTCATTAAAGGGTGTTCTTTCCGGGTAGCCAACTGCGTTTGATAGTAGGCTCCTGAGTTGAAGTTGCGACCGATTGTCAATTGCCGTAAAGAGTGGAGGAACTCGTCTCACGCCAACAAATGGCGAGTCGCCCGGTTGCATTCCGGTGCCAGATATTGTTGAAACTGCTACAGCCTCGATGTCCGGTTTGAGCGACGCACTCGGCAGAGCGTTAATCGAACTTCCAATTTGGATTCTCGGGCCCAGCTCCGAAGTATAAAGTGTTGTGGGCTCTGTGCTCCTTTCCTGTATTACGTTGAGCCCGTGGACGAACACCATCTTGTCGATTTCGAGAAGCTCGCCGGTGGTTGACACAGATACGCCCGCTATTTCCGCACTGGGCAGGTGGAACTTTCTTCCAGCTAGCCGGACTTCGACGTCTGACTGCCCCGATGTGCTCGACTCAAGCGCATAGCGTATATGCAAAACAATCCTCTGGATGGTACGGCGGGTGGCCCACGGCCACGTGAGCCACCCGCTGGACGGCTGTCAGCGAGCTGTAGCCCACGTACTGGTGCTGTCCTCGGCACCATCGCCCTTGCGGACTGTCACCTCGATGTCATCGTTCCGATTCGTATTGAATGCGCGAAGGATCTTCTTGAGCATCTATTGGTCCGTTCTTTCGTGGATTGATTCCTCGATCCGCCGAGCAGTGCTTCACCTCGGCTACGAGGCGTGACGGGCGTCACTCGCATCAGATTAAACGGTTTGACCTGACCATGCAACACTGCGGGGTGAAGCGCCCTGGGTTCCGTTCCGTGTCTCAGCTAGGAGATTCGGAGCATGCCCAAGAAGTTCAGTCCAGAGCTGCGTGACCGTGCCGTGCGCATGGTCTGCGTCTGCCAAGCTCGCGAGGGCGGCCTCCGTGCAGCATCGATCCGTGTCGTCGCACCACAGCTCGGTGTTGGCATGGAGACGCTGCGGATCTGGTGCAACCGCTACGGACCCACCGAGCCGGTCGGACCGGGAGAGCCGCTCGAGGAGTAGAATCGTCGTCTCCGGCGGGAGCTCGCCGAGGCGCGACGTGCGAACGAGATCCTGAAGGACGCCTCAGCGTTTTTCGCAGCGGAACTCGACCGCCCCACGACGAAATGATCGCGTTCATCGACATGCATCGCGAGAAGTTCGGGGTCGGGGCCATCTGCCGCATCCTCGGTGCGACAGTATGTGGGTTCATCACCTCCCGCGGATACCGCGCTGCGAAGAGCAGGCCGGCCTCCGCTCGCAGCGTTCGGGATGAGATGCTGGTGGAGGAGGTGCGGCGGATTCATAAGGCGAACTACAGCGTCTACGGGGTCCGGAAGATGTGGCACGCAATGCGCCACGCGGGATGGGACGTCGGCCGCGACCAGGTCGCGAGGCTGATGTAAATTGCCGGCCCCCAGGGCGTTCGGCGAGGTCGAAAGCCCGTCACCACCTGTCCCGCAGACAGTTGAGTCCCGCATAGTGGTGTAGCGCGGTGGCCGTGATCGTCCCGGACGAGGACGCGGCCACCGTGTGATCCTTCGAGTCAACCTTCCACAGAATCCTCGAACGGAGTCATCACGATGACCGCTCCCCATATTGTCGACCCTCACGGCCTGCTCGGTGAAGCGCTGGCCGAAGCCTCCCCGGATCTGATGCGCACGATGCTGCAAAGGATCATCAACGAGCTCCTCTCCGCGGACGCTGACGCGGTCGCCGGCGCCGAATACGGCCGACCCAGCCCCGAGCGGACCGCCCAGCGCAACGGCTACCGCCATCGCGACCTCGATACCCGCGTCGGCACGATCGACGTCGCCGTCCCCAAGCTCCGCACCGGCACCTACTTCCCCGACTGGCTGCTCGAGCGCCGCAAGCGCGCCGAATCCGCTCTGATCACGGTCGTGGCGGACTGCTATCTCGCCGGCGTCTCCACCCGCCGCATGGCTCCCCGGATGCACGCTTCGCGCACATCGCATCCGGGGCCCCAGCTCGTCAAGACCCTCGGCATCAACTCGCTTTCGAAGTCCCAGGTCAGCAGGATGGCAGCCGATCTGGACGAGCATGTTGAGCAGTTCCGCCACCGCCCGCTGGATGCGGCCGGGCCGTTCACGTTCGTCTCCGCTGACGCGCTGACGATGAAGGTCCGCGAAGGCGGCCGAGTGATCAACGCGGTTGTCCTGCTCGCGACCGGCGTCAACGGCGATGGCCACCGCGAAGTGCTCGGCATGCGAGTCGCCACCTACGAGACCGGGGCAGCCTGGAACAGTTTCTTCGCCGACCTCGTCGCCCGCGGCCTGGGCGGAGTCCGCCTGGTCACCTCCGACGCCCATGCCGGGCTGGTCGAGGCGATCGCCGCCCATCTCCCCGGCGCGTCCTGGCAGCGGTGCCGCACCCACTACGCAGCGAACCTGATGAGCATCTGTCCCAAGGGAATGTGGCCGGCCGTGAAAGCGATGCTCCACAGCGTCTATGACCAGCCCGACGCCGCCGCGGTCAACGCCCAGTTCGAACGGCTGCTGGACTACGTCGACCAGAAGCTCCCGGACGTGGCCGAACACCTCGACGCAGCCCGCGCTGACGTCCTCGCGTTCACCGGCTTCCCCAAGGATGTCTGGGTCCAGATCTGGTCCAACAACCCCACCGAACGCCTGAACCGCGAGATCCGCCGACGCACCGACTCCGTAGGCATCTTCCCCACCCGCGACGCCATCGTCCGCCTCGTCGGCGCGGTCCTGGCCGAACAGACCGATGAGTGGGCCGAAGGCCGCCGCTACCCCGGCCTCGACGTCCTGGCCCGCTGCCGCCTCACCATCACCACTAGCCCCGTGAACGAGGTGAGCACCGATTCCCTTCCCGCACTGACAGCCTGACCCCACTCGCCGAAGGGCCGCTACACCACTTCCAGGGACTTGACCGATCAGGGGAGCTCGGGGCTGGACGGCGCTTGGCATGTAGCCTCCTTAGACCGCTGACGGTAGTCCCAAGCGCCGTCGAGCGCGAACGGGGTGCTGCGTCGGACAGCGTTCGCTCCGGGGGTCAACTTCACGTCGGCGTCGTGCGCGCGCTGGGTCCTCTCCAGGCGGCCGATGGGCGGACGGGAGTATCGCGGGGCTAAGAGGCCTGCCCTCATATCGGGTCTGATCGCACTGTGGAGTATCTCCCGCCCACTGAAGGAAGTGACGGCGTTCCACTGCAATCGGGCGTCCGTCCGCGAGTTCCGGCCGGAGCCCGCATTCTGGAAGGACACGGAGGGATCTGCATCATGGATCGCACGACATCTCAGCGGGCGTCGCTGCGCCTGCTCACCACGAACGAGGCCGCCGACACTCTGGCGCTGTCCCGTCGGACGCTCGAGACGTACCGGCTCCGCGGTACCGGACCCGCCTTCGTGCGCACCGGCAAGTCGCCCCGCGGGGCGGTCCGCTACCGCGAAGCCGACCTCATCGAATGGACTGAGGCTCAGCTCGTGGTGTCGGCGCGGTGACGGCCCACTTTTCGGCATCCGCGCACTCGATGCGTGGCCTGTGGCATCGGTCGCAGTCGACGCCCTGTGACCGCAGGCGAGGGGCGGGATGTCATGTCTGATGTCAGGGAGCGGAAGACCCGTTATCCGGGGATCTACGAGTACGACACCCGCCTGGGAGTGACCCGATACCTATTCCGCATACGGGACAGGGAAGGCAAGTCCATCAAGCGTCGCGGGTTCACGTCTATGGCCCGCGCGCGGGAGGCCCGTTCCGAACTGGAGGCGGAGATTCGATCCGGCAGTTACGCCTCCATGTCCTCTGGGAGGGTGACGGTCGCGTTGTGCTGGGAGCACTATCGAGACTCGAAGTCGACCCGCCTGAAGCCCTCCTCGTTATCTTCGCTGGAGCGATCCTGGGCCTCCTACGTCGAACCGCGATGGGAGGGGTCCAGGTCGCTCAGGTGACGCGACGTGGGATCCAGCGCTGGGTGACCTCTCTGGCGGCGGGTGAGGATGTTCCGATGAGTGAGATGGCGCGCTCCAGGCAGCGGGGCACCCGGTCCGCCACGGTTGTGATCCGTGCGGTCGAGGTCCTTCGAGGGGCTCTCGAGGTGGCCGTCGAGGACCGCCGCATCGCCGCCAACCCGGCGAAAGGTATCGAGCTTCCACGGAAGGGCAGGGGGAAGCGGGGTGCCAATCGGCGCTACCTTTCCCGGGCGGATGTTCGCGCTGCCGCAGGCGTGTGCAGAACCCCTGCCGATCGCTGCTTGTTCCTGGTGCTCGCGCTCGGCGGCCTTCGCTGGGGTGAGGCAGTCGGCCTGCGTGTCGAGGACGTCGACACGGCTCGTGGTCGGCTGCACGTACGCCGGTCCGCGACCTTGGTCGACGGCGTGTGGCACGTGACGGACCCGAAAACGTGGGAGCGGCGTAGCGTCCCGATCCCACGCCATCTCGCAACGGAGCTCGACGCGCTCATCGCTGGCTGATCGGGGGACTCGCTCGCGCTCCCCTCTCCGCGCGATCCTGATGCGTTCCGCACTCTCCCGAGCCATGTTGCTGAAGACGCGCCGGGGAATCCCAGCCGGCTCCAGGCGGCACTCGGACGTGCGGGGATCACGTACCTGTCTCCTCACGATCTTCGGCATACGGCCGCGTCGCTTGCGGTGCAGTCGGGCGCATCAGTCAAGGCAGTCCAGAGGATGCTCGGTCACGAGAGCGCGGCAATGACGCTCGACGTCTACAGCGACCTTTTCGACAGCGATCTGGACGACGTCGCCGCCCGTGCCGACGCCGCGTGGGAGGAGCTGGAGGCGTCACTCGCGGACACGTACACCTGAGCCGTGTGTGTCCACCGCGTGTCCACGGCGTAAACGAAACGACCCCTGATCCGGTGGAACACCAGGTCAGGGGCCATACTCAAAGCGTGATACTCGGTGGAGCTAGGGGGATTCGAACCCCCGACCTTCTCATTGCGAACGAGACGCGCTACCAACTGCGCCATAGCCCCATGTCGCCGGGCGACCTGGCAAGACTAGCACCCGATCAGGGGTGTCGTCGCCTCGCCCGGGCGGTCTTGACGAAGGTCACAGCCTCCTCAGTGCCCGGCTCCCAGCTGCTCACCCTGCCCGCTGGTGCGCAGCTGCTGCAGCTGCTCCATCAGCGCATCGAAGGTCTCCAGGCGCTCCGCGCCGGTGCAGGCCACATAGGCCGGCTGCAGGTAGTCGGGCCGCTCGGCGACCTCCCGTCCGGGCCAGGTACGGATCGACCCGCCGGCCTGGCGCACCAGGTGGAAGCCGGCGGCGACATCCCAGGCGTTGATGTGCCCCAGGCCGGTCGCATCGGCCCAGCCTGCAGCGACGTAGGCAAGCTCGAGCGCGGCGCTGCCGTAGTGGCGCACCGCGGAGACGGAGCGCGCGAGTTCCACGGAGGCGGGGCCCGCGAAGTCCGGGGCTTCTCGGCCGATCGACTGGCCGGGGAAGCCGGAGAGGATCATGGCGTCACGCGCCGGGCGGGTGGGCCGCGGCTCGAGCACGCGGCCGTTAAGCATCGCGGGCCCATCGGCCGCGGTAAACACCTGACCCAGGATCGGGGCGTCGATCACCCCGGCCACAAGCTCCTCCCCCACCGTCACGCCGATCGAGATGCAGAACAGCGGCAGACCGGCCGCGAAATTG
The DNA here is from genome assembly GCF_023062615.1 of Brachybacterium sp. Marseille-Q7125. NCBI lineage: Bacteria > Bacillati > Actinomycetota > Actinomycetes > Micrococcales > Dermabacteraceae > Brachybacterium > Brachybacterium sp. Marseille-Q7125. The sequence continues at coordinate 11,722 of NZ_JALLAL010000034.1, forward strand.
CTGGTCCCATCGATCGGGTCGACGTAGAAGGAGACCTGCTGGGCGGCGTCACCGGCCTCTGCCGCCGCCTCCCCGGCGGTGTCCTGCGGGGCCTCGGCAGGGCGCTCCCCGCCTTCCTCGCCGACGATCCGGGCGCTGGGCAGCATGTCCCGCAGCGCGGCGACGATGATGTCCTCCGCAGCCCGGTCATGCTCGGTGACGATGTCGTGGCTGCTGGTCTTGTATTCGCGGGCGATGTGGTCGCGGTCCAGGGCGCGCAGATACTGGGCGGCCTCATGCGCCGCGGCGGTCGCTATCTCGAGCAGGCGGGTGGGGGCAGGCGCGGTGGTGTTCATCGCGGCCAGGCTATCCCGTGCCCTCACCGTCCGGGGAGGGTGCCTGCGCCTCGGACATCAGCCCAGCAGATGCCGCAGATACGGGGTCATCAGCACCCCGTCGGGGTCTGCCGCCTCCCGCACTGCCCGGAAGTCCTCGAACCGCGGGTACAGCTCCCGCAGCTCCCGTGCCCCCAGCCAGTGCTGCTTGCCCCAGTGGGGGCGGGCAGCGAACGGTGCCAGGGCGCGCTGGACCAGCAGCAGGTACGGCGCGGCCTCTTCCCAGCGATAGCGGTGGGCGGCGATGTACACGCTCTCGCGCTCGTAGGCGGTGGACAGCCACACATCATCGGCGGCGACCCGGCGGATCTCCAGCGGGAAGGTGACCCGCACGTTCTCGTCCTCGAAGCGGCGGCGCAGGGCGCCAAAGGCCTCCTCGAAACGGTGCGCGGGGATCGCCCATTCCGATTCGTGGAACCGCACCCGACGGGACGCGGCATACACGCGCGGCGAATCATCCACCACCGTGTCGGTGGAGGCGAAGGCCCGGGAGGCGATCTCCGCGACCGGGCGGCTGAGCGGTGGCAGCAGCGCAGCGCTGCGGCACATCAGCTCGAACACCCCGTTGCCGAGCACCTCGGACTTCATCGTCTCGGCGAGCTTCGACGGGCGCTGCCGCGGTGCCTCCATGCCCCGGCGGCGCATCGTGCGCACCGTCGCCCGCCCGGTGCGGGGGAACCAGAAGAACTCGTGGTGGTCGGCGATCTCGCAGTCCGCCAGGAACGATGCGGCCGTGGCGTCCACCCCCTCGGTGCCCTCCACGAGTTCCAGCCGGTAGGCGGGCACCGCCTGCAGCGTCACCTCGAGGATCACGCCCACCGCGCCGAGGCCCAGCCGCGCGGCCTGGAACAGGTCCGGGTCCTGCGTCGGAGACGTGTCCACGATCGACCCGTCGGCCAGGGCCAGCCGCAGCGCCCGCACCATCCCGGCGAAGCCCGTGTAGTAGGCGCCGGTGCCGTGGGTGCCGGTCTGGATGGCCCCGGAGATCGACTGCCGGTCAATATCCCCCATCACCGTGAGCGCGAGACCGTGCGGGGCCAGCAGGTCCCCGATCGTCCACAGGCGCGTGCCACCGCGCAGGGTCACCAGGCCCGTGCTCAGATCGGCGCTGACCAGTCCCTGATAGCCGTCCAGGGTCATGAGCACCCCGTCGGTGCGCACGAGCGGGGAGAAAGAGTGGCCGCCGCCGATCACGCGCAGCGGCACCCCGAGCGCGCGGGCGCGAGCGAGCGCTGCAGTGACCTCGTCCTCGCTGGTGGGGGCGAGGATTTCCTGCGGGGTGAAGCGAGCCGATCCGCTCCAGTTGCGGTGGCTGTGGGTGGTGATGCTCACCGGTACTCCTTTGGGCCGGCGGCGTGATGTCAGAGGAAGAGCTCCCCTTCGCCGCGATACGTGGGGGTGGTGCCGAGCAGCTCGTCGCCATCGACGAGGTGGTAGTGCGTGAAGTGCTCTGCGGGCTCGCCGGCTTTGGCGTGCCGCAGCCACACGGTATCGCCCACCCGCAGGTCTGCGGCTGCCGGTCCCATGACGGGGGTCTGCACCTCCCCGGCGGCCTCCTGCGGGGCGAAGGCGAGTCCGCCCGGGTGGGCGATTGTGGGCAGACGGTCCTCCCCCGGCACGCCGGAGGCGATCCAGCCGCCGCCGAGCAGGGTTGCGACCTCGGGGGCGGGGCGCCGTACCACGCTGAGGGCCAGCAGCAGCGCGGGCTGCGGCGTGAAGTCCACGTAGCGGTCGAACAGGCCCGGGCCGATGAGGCCCGATCCGGCGGCGATTTCGGTGACCGCGGCTTCGGTGCGGGTGGATTCGATCGAGCCGGTGCCGCCGCCGTTGATGAATTCGAGGTCCGTCAGCTCCCGCACCGCGGCGACCGCCTCGGCGCGGCGCGCGGCGATATCGGGCCGTGACAGGGCCTTCATGCCGCGCACCGCCATGCCGTAGGGCGTGCGGGCGTTGTCGGTGACCCCGGCGATGTGGCCCTCGTAGGCCATCATTCCCACCAGGAGCAGCTGGGGCCGGGCCACGATCTCGCGGGCCAGCGCAGCGGCCTGCGCGGGTGTGCGCACCGGGGAGCGGAAGGCGCCGAAGCGCACCCCGGGCAGCGGCGCGTAGGACACATCCAGCTCGATGGCCACGCGGATCCGGGAGCCGCCCGGCAGCGGCGCCAGGTCCGCGATCGCCGCGCTGATCAGCTCGAGCTGGGCGACCTCGTCGACCATGAGGGTGATGGCCTCCAGCGCAGCGGGGCGGGCGGCGAGCTCGCGCAGGGCGGCGCGCTCCGCCGTCGGGTAGGCGACGACGACGTCATCCATGCCGTGCTCGACGAGCCACAGCGCCTCGGGGAGGCTGTAGGAGAGGATCCCCTGGAACTCGGGGCGGCGCAGCACGCGTTCCAGCAGGCCGCGCACCCGCAGTGACTTGGAGGCCACGCGGATGGGCATGCCCTGTGCGCGGCGGGCGAGGTCCTCGGCGTTGGTGTCGAAGGCGTCGAGATCCAGCACTGCCAGAGGCCGCTGGTCTGCGCCCGCCCGGGCGAGCAGACGCTCGATGGTGGCGATGCGGTCGGTCATGGCGGCTTCTTCCGGGCGGTGCTGGTCAAGCGCGACGGCGCTCGAGGATCTCGTCCAGGCGCAGGTCCAGCGCGGCCGGGAGGGACTCGGAGGTGGCTTCGAGCTCCTCGACGTTCTCCGCCTCCAGCGGGACGCCGGAGCGGAGCATCGACTGGCGGTGGGCGGCGTGGCGGCTGGCGAGGTCATCGACCTCACCGCGCAGTGCATAGGTGGGGCGCGGCACGGGGCGCGGAGTCCACTCCCCGGGCCGCTCCACCTGGGCCCGGGCGCGTTCGGCGGTCTGCTCCAGATCAGTGCGCTCAGCCGGGGTGTCCGTGGCGTCGATGCGGGCCGACGCCCCAGTGGTCCGGGCGGCTGCCTGAGACTCGGCGCGGCGGCGAGCTGTCTCCCGCTCGGCCCGCTCGCGGCGGGCGCGCGTGGCGGCGCGCGTAGCAAGGGCCCGACGGCGCAGCTCGGCGCGGCGCAGCCCGATCAGGTAGACCCCCAGCACCGCGAGCCCGGCCAGGGGCGCCCACCATGGGACGGGGCCGAGCACCGCGGCGATGGTCAGACCGATCACGCTGAGCACCAGCACTGCCAGTACGACGCTCAGCAGGCGACGCGAGCGGACCCGCTCGTCCTCGAGATCCACGCGGATTCCGGGTTCCGCGTCGAAGCGGGGGCGGGCGGTGGGGTCGACGGGACGCAGCATCACGCGGTCCTGGCTCATAGCGGGCCTCATCTCTGCCGGGGAGCGACGGGAGCGCACGGCAGCGGAGAGGTCGCGCGCTTGGGAGGACAGCTCGGCCTGCTCCGCGGCGCGGGCACGGCCCATCACCTCACGGCGGCTCGCCGTGCGCGGCAGCGCATAGGCCAGCCACAGCAGCAGCAGGAGGGCGAAGAGCACCGCTCCGAGATTGATCGACTCCACGCGGCCAGAGTAATGACACCGATGTGGTTTCCCTGGTCACAGGCTGGGCGTGTCGGGCGCGATCTACTTTTCTCGCGGCGAGTCCGTCGGCTTTTCCGCCGCGGCGGCGGCGCGGTGACCGATCTGATTCTGGTGACGCATCTGATTCTTGAGCCGCCGCAGCACGCCGCGCCCGTCCAGATCCAGACGGGCATCCTCCGCGGTGAGAGCGAAGACGAGGTGGTCGCGCCAGGCACCGTCGACGTGGATGGCGCTGCGACGGAGACCTTCGGGCCGCAGCTGCAGCTTTTCGACCACCCGCAGGCTCGCAGCGTTCTCCGGGCGAACGGTCACCTCGATGCGGTGCAGTCCCAGCTCGGCGAAGAGATGGTCCATGAGCAGGGCGGCGGCGCGAGGCACCAGGCCCTGTCCGGCGCGCTCGTGGTCGATCCAGTAGCCCAGGGTGGCGCTGCGCAGTGCCCCGTACTGGATGGGGCCGGCGGTGATCTGCCCGGCCAGCTGCCCGTTCACGGTCAGCGCGAGCGGCAGGTGGGTGCCGTCCTTGGCCTGCTGTTCGCCCCAGCGGCGGACGGATCGGAAGTCGGGGATGCGCCCGGGGTGTTCGGGGTCGGTCGCGTCCCACGGCCGCAGCCACTGAGCGTTGCGCGCCCGCAGGCGTTCGTAGGCGCCGCGGTCGCGTCGTCGCAGCGGTCGCAGCACGAGCTCCTCATCGCGCAGGACGAGCGGCCACACATGCACCATCGCGTCATCGTAGACCGGACAGGATCTGCCCCGAGCCCCCTGTGCCGGGGCGCGCCCTATGGCATGGTGCGCTTATGGATACCGACCCCACCGCTCGCACCGGCTCCCCGGGCTCCCCCGCCGACCCTGAGCGCGTCGCCATCAAGCGTGCGCTGCGCACTCAGCTACGTGCCCGGCGTCGTGAGCTGTACGGCGCTACGGAGGGCGCGCGGAGACGGGAGCGGGAGGGGCAGCAGCTGCTTGAGCATGCCGCCCCGCTGCTCGAGATGATCGCCACGGCCGCAGCGCGCTCCGCGCGGGACGGCAGTGCCCCCGTGCGGGTGTCGGCATTCCATCCCACCCCGACCGAGGCCGACGTGATGCCGCTTGCGGCCGCCCTGGCGCGCTCGGGTGCCGAAATGCTGTTCCCCGTCGCCGCGGGTCGCGAGCTGGACTGGGCGGTGTGGGATGGCCACTCACCGTTCATGGACTCCCCCGGCCGTGGCTTCGGGAACGAGCCCGAGGGCCCGCGCCGCGGCACAGACGCCCTGTCCCACGTGAGCCTCATTCTCGCCCCGGCGCTCGCCGTCGATCGCTCCGGGACGAGGCTCGGACATGGCGGCGGATACTACGACCGTGCGCTGCGCCATGCGCCGGAGGAGGTCCGGATCATCGCCGTCATCAACCCTGATGACCTGTTGCCGACGGGGACGCTGCCGCGGGATGCGCACGATGTGCCGGTCCCGGAGGTGCTGACCGCAGCGGGGCTCGAGGCGCTCGGCTGATCTTGCCGAGCGCACTCCCCCGCACGGCAGGGCCGGGGAGGTCGTAGGATCTGCTCGGCCCGGCCACGGCGGCGGGCTGTGACCCACCCCGGAGGATCCGCGTGCCCACGTACGTCTATGCCTGCAAGAGCTGCGAGCACCGTTTCGAGCAGTACCAGAGCTTCAGCGAGGATTCGCTGACCACGTGCCCCGAGTGCCAGCAGAGCACCCTACGCAAGGTCTTCGACACCGTGGGCATCGTCTTCAAAGGCTCCGGCTTCTACTCCACCGATTCGCAGTCCTCCGCGCCGGGATCGACCGCGGCGAAGAGCCCGAGCAGCGGAGGCTCTGAGGGCTCCGGCTCCGGGGCGTCCGGATCTGACGGTTCGGGGACCCCGTCCTCCACCGGGAGTTCGACGAGCACGAGCAGCTCCGGGAGCTCGACGAGCACCACAGGCGCGAGCGGATCGGCCGCCTGACCTCTCCTCCACAACGGCCCTTTATCCACAATTCGCTTGGGGCCGGGGACGTGCGGGCCGTCGGCGCCTAGCGTCGGGGCCATGCTTTCCCGATTGCGCTCCCAGATTCCGCTGTGGCGACGTGCGCTGCGGCGGCGCCGCCGCACCCTCGCTGCCCTGGCTCTCGCTGTGCTGCTCGCCTCGATCGCCCCCTCCCTGCTGCCGCCATCGACGCACGGCATCACCGTGGCGACCGCTCGTGATGATCTCCCGATCGGCACCGTCCTGGCGCCGGAGGATCTCACGATGGTGCGGGTCGCCGCGCGGCTGGTACCGGTCGGCGCCGTGCAGGAGCCCGCCGATCTGGTCGGCCGAACCGTGACCGTGCCGGTGCCGGCCGGAACCGCGGTGCTCGAACCGATGCTCGAGGACCCTGCCGCCTCTGCCGTGCCTGAGGGATCGGCGCTGGTCGCCGTCCCGGCCCCAGAGGCGCTGACCGCCCATCTGCGACCCGGCACCGCCGTCGCGCTGCAGCTGAGCGATCCCATCACAGGGCAGAGCCGGGAGGTGGAGGGCGTCGTGCTCCAAGCTCCCGCGGCTGCGGCGGACTCACCGCTGCCAGGGAATGCCGCAGGCGGCGGAGCTCCCATGATCGTGCAGGTCAGCCGCGCAGACGTCGGTGAGGTCGCGCACTCATTAACAGCTGGCGGTGTGACGGTGACCGTCATCGGCTAAAGTGCCCCCCGGGCCGCGCCGCGGCCGACCCATCCCCCTCTTCAGTAAGGATGACCCCATGAAGGGCTTCAAGGACTTCGTCATGCAGGGCAACGTCATCGACCTCGCCGTCGGTGTCGTCATCGGTGGCGCGTTCACGGCTCTGATCGGAGCCTTCGTCGACAACCTGATCCAGCCTGTGATCAACGTGTTCGGCGGCACCAACGTGAACGGGCTGTCGTTCAAGATCATTCAGGCCAATGAGGCCACCCGCGTCGATCTGGGCGGGGTGCTCTCGGCCGTGATCGCCTTCCTGATCACCGCTGCGGTGGTCTACTTCGTCTTCGTCCTGCCGATCTCTCAGGCCCGCAAGCTCGACCGTAAGCGTCGCGGCCTGCCGGAGGTCGAGGAGACCCCGGTCTCCGAAGACATCATGCTGCTCACCGAGATCCGCGATGCCCTCACCGGCCGCGGCACCACCCCCGGCACGACCGCGCAGAACCCGCAGAACCCGCCGCAGGTCTGAGCATGACCCCTGGTGCCCCGGCACCGAGCGACCCCGGCGCGGGGCGGGACCGAGAGGTTCCGCCCCGCGCCGTTGTCATGCCCACCACCCCGGAGGCGGTGCATCATGCGGTCATCACCTGGTTCCAGCAGGCGGGGCGGGATCTGCCGTGGCGCCACCCGGATGCCTCCGCCTGGTCGATTCTCGTCTCCGAGGTGATGCTGCAGCAGACCCCGGTCTCCCGGGTGCTGCCGCGTTGGCAGGAGTGGATGCACCGTTGGCCTGCCCCGGCGGATCTTGCTGCCGCCCCGACCGCGGAGGTGCTGCGAGCCTGGGACCGTCTGGGCTACCCGCGCCGGGCGCTGCGGCTGCAGGAATGCGCCCGCGCGATCGTCCGCGATCACGGTGGTGAGGTGCCGCGCGGCATCGACGCGCTGCGGGCCCTGCCCGGCATCGGCGAGTACACCGCCGCGGCGGTCACCGCCTTCGCCCACCACGGCCGCGCCGTCGTCGCCGACACCAACATTCGACGGGTCCTGGCGCGAGCGGTCACCGGCGCCGCACTGCCGGCCCCGTCGTACACAGCCGCCGAAAGAGAGCTGGCCGCGAGCTGGCTACCGGCGCAGGATGAGATGTCGGTGCGCTGGAACCAGGCGGTGATGGAGCTCGGAGCTCTGGTGTGCACTGCCCGCTCACCGCGCTGCGAAAGCTGTCCGCTCGCCGCGGGCCGCTGCGCCTGGGTCGCGGCCGGCTCCCCCGCGCCCCTCGAGGGCTCACGCCGCACCCAGGCCTTTGAGGGCACGGATCGGCAGCTGCGCGGACAGATCATGGCGCTGCTGCGCAGCGATGAGCACCCCGATGCGACGCGCTTAGCGGCACTGGATCCCGCGGATCCGGAGCGCGTGCGACGCTGCACCGCCTCCCTGGTGGCCGATGGGCTCGCCATCTGGGATCACGAGCACCTGCGGCTGCCCTGAGGCCCGCCGCGCCCTGCGCGCTCTCAGCCGTCGAGGCGCCGCATCATCCGCGTATTGCCCAGGGTGTTGGGCTTGACCCGGGCGAGATCCAGGAACTCGGCGATGCCCTCATCCGGGGAGCGCAGCAGCTGCAGATACAGCTCGGGGTCCAGCTGCTCTCCCATCTCCTCGAAGCCGTGCCGGGAGAAGAAGTCGACCTCGAAGGTCAGGCAGAACACGCGGCTGAGCTCGAGCCCGCGGGCACGCTGCAGCAGCTCCTCGAGCATCCGATGCCCGAGGCCCGTGCCCCGCTGGGACGCATGCACCGCGAGGGTCCGTACCTCGGCGAGGTCCTCCCACATCACGTGCAGGGCGCCGCAGCCCACCACCTCGCCCTCGGGGTCGACGGCCACCAGGAACTCCTGGACGGCTTCGTAGAAGGACACCAGATCCTTGCCCAGCAGGATCCCCTCATGCGCGAGGGGCTCGACGAGGGCGTTGATGCCGCGTACGTCCCGGGGCAGTGCAGGGCGGATCATGATCTCGCGGCGCGCTGTGTCGTCCATCGGAGCGCCGGTCATACCCGCTCCTGATGCGGTTGCGCGTTCACGCTGCTGCTGTCAGATCCGCGCGTACCCGGCTGCTCCGACGCGGCGTCATCCTCCTTTGCCGCCGTCTCGCGACGTTCGGCGCGGCGATCCAGCCACTTGTGCAGGGCCGTCACCAGGCGTTCCACGACCAGCGCGATGATCACCGCCGCGATCAGCGCCACGGTGATGGCCAGCAGGTGATTGTGCTCGAACCAGGAGCCGGCCACCGCGCCGATCACACATGAGTAGACCGCCCACACGAAGGTGGACAGCAGCGAGCGGTGCCAGAACTGGCGGTGCGGATACCGGACCGCCCCGGCCACGAGATTCACCGCCGTGCGGCCGAAAGGGATGTAGCGGGCGGTCATGAGAAACAGCAGGGCGCGGCGCTCCAGTCCTCGCTCGGCGGCCTCTACGGCCCGCCGGCCCTTGCCGTCGCGCAGGAAGCGGAAGCGCCGCCAGCCGATCTTCCGGCCGATGAGGTAACCCAGGTTGTCGCCGGTGAACGCACCGGCCCAGGCGGCGAGGGCCACCAGCCAGATCATCGGCTCCCCGGAGCTGGCCCACAGGGAGGACAGGGTGACGATCGTGGATTCGCTGGGCACCGTGGGGAAGAACCCGTCCAGGGCCGCGAAGAGGTACACGACCAGATGCACCCACCAGGCGTCGGCCACCTGGAGGATCCATTCCTCAAGCACCGAGCTCAGCGATAGCAGCCGGTCCATGTCCTCACCTCCTCGCGCGACGAGTCCGCGCGGACCCGGGCGCCCCATTCTGCGCGGGCAGCGGGGCGGCCCGGGTCAGCAGTCCGGGATCAGCGGGCCCCGGACTCGGCGTCCTCGGCCTCCGGGGCGGTGGGGGCCGCCTCGCCATCGGCGTGGGTGGCGTCCTCCGCGCGGGCCTGGGTCATGGACTGGATATCGATCTCCTCGGAGATCTCGGTCAGCTGGCCGTCCTTGCCGCGGCGGGCGAAGGTGAGCTCGCCCAGCGGCGCCTCCCCCTCGGCGTCCACGACGATCTCATCGCCCACCTGGACCTGGCCGAACAGGATGCGCTCGGAGAGCAGGTCCTCGATGTCCCGCTGGATGGTGCGGCGCAGCGGCCGCGCCCCCAGCACCGGGTCGTAGCCCTTGTCGGCCAGCAGGTTCTGTGCGGCCGGGGTGAGGGTGAGGGACATGTCCTTGTCGTCCAGGCGGTGGGAGAGCTTGGCGATCTCCAGGTCCACGATCTGCACGATCTCGGCGTGGGACAGCTGCGGGAACACCACGATGTCATCCACGCGGTTGAGGAACTCGGGCTTGAAGTGCTGCTTGAGCTCCTCATGCACCTTGGACTTCATCCGCTCGTAGTCGGTGGAGAGGTCCCCACCGGCGGTGAAGCCCATGGACACGCCCTTGGCGATGTCCCGGGTGCCGAGGTTCGTGGTCATGATGATGATGGTGTTCTTGAAGTCCACCAGGCGGCCCTGCGAGTCCGTCAGGCGGCCGTCCTCGAGGATCTGCAGCAGGGAGTTGAAGATGTCCACGTGGGCCTTCTCCACCTCGTCGAACAGCACCACGGAGAATGGCTTGCGGCGCACCTTCTCGGTGAGCTGGCCGCCCTCGTCGTAGCCGACGTAGCCGGGCGGGGAGCCGAACAGACGCGAGGCGGTGTGCTTCTCGCCGAACTCGGACATGTCCAGCTGGATGAGGGCGTCCTCGTCGCCGAACAGGAACTCCGCGAGCGCCTTGGCGAGCTCCGTCTTCCCCACGCCGGTGGGGCCGGCGAAGATGAACGAGCCGCCGGGGCGCTTGGGGTCCTTCAGACCTGCGCGGGTGCGGCGGATCGCCCGGGAGACGGCCTTGATCGCCTCGTCCTGGCCGATGACGCGCTTGTGCAGCTCGTCCTCCATGTGCAGCAGGCGCGAGGACTCCTCCTCGGTGAGCTTCACGATCGGGATGCCGGTGGAGGCGGCGAGGACCTCGGCGATGACCTCTTCGGTCACGGTGGTGACCGCATCGGATTCGCCGTGGCGCCAGGCCTTCTCCTTCTCGTCCCGCTCAGTCTTGAGGGTTTGCTCCTCATCGCGCAGCGAAGCGGCGAGCTCGAAGTTCTGCCCGTCGATCGCCTCTTCCTTCTTCGTACGCGCCTGCTCGATCTTGGCGTCGTACTCCTTGAGCTCCGGCGGCGCGGTGAGGCGACGGATGCGCAGGCGCGCCCCGGCCTCATCGATCAGGTCGATCGCCTTGTCCGGCAGGAAGCGGTCGTTGACGTAGCGGTCGGCGAGGTTCGCAGCGGAGACCAGCGCCCCGTCGGTGATGGTCACCTTGTGGTGCGCCTCGTAGCGGTCCCGCAGGCCCTTGAGGATCTCGATGGTCAGCGCCACGGAGGGCTGCTCCACCTGGATGGGCTGGAAGCGCCGCTCGAGCGCCGCATCCTTCTCGATGTGCTTGCGGTACTCCTCGAGCGTGGTCGCGCCGATGGTCTGCAGCTCACCGCGGGCCAGCATGGGCTTGAGGATGCTGGCGGCGTCGATCGCGCCCTCCGCCGCGCCGGCGCCCACGAGGGTGTGGATCTCATCGATGAACAGGATGATGTCCCCGCGGGTACGGATCTCCTTGAGGACCTTCTTGAGCCGTTCCTCGAAGTCGCCGCGGTAGCGGGAGCCGGCCACGAGGGATCCCAGGTCCAGCGTGTACAGCTGCTTGTCCTTGAGGGTCTCCGGCACGTCCCCGGCCACGATCGACTGGGCCAGGCCCTCGACCACGGCGGACTTACCCACGCCGGGCTCGCCGATCAGCACCGGGTTGTTCTTGGTGCGGCGGGAGAGCACCTGCATGACCCGTTCGGCCTCCATCTCGCGCCCGATCACCGGGTCGAGCTTGCCGTCGCGGGCGGCCTGCGTGAGGTTGCGGCCGAACTGATCCAGCACGAGCGACCCCGAGGGCTGCCCCTCCGGGGGACCGCCGGCGGTGGCCGGTTCCTTGCCCTGGTAGCCCGAGAGACGCTCGATGACCTCCTGGCGCACGGCCGACGGTTCGGCCTTCAGGCGCGAGAGGACCTTGACCGCGGTGCCCTCGCCCTCACGCAGCAGGCCCAACAGGATGTGCTCGGTGCCGATGTAGTTGTGGCCCAGCTGCAGCGCCTCGCGCAGGGACAGCTCGAGCACCTTCTTGGCGCGCGGGGTGAAGGGGATGTGGCCCGAGGGAGTCTGGTTGCCCTCGCCGATGATGTCGCGGACCTGCTCGCGCACGGCATCGAGGCTCACCCCGAGAGCCTCGAGCGCCTTCGCGCCCACGCCTTCGTTCTCGTGGATCAGGCCCAGCAGGATGTGCTCGGTGCCGATGTAGTTGTGGTTCAGCAGCCTGGCCTCGTCCTGCGCCAGGACGACGACGCGACGGGCCCGGTCGGTGAAGCGTTCGAACATGGTCCTCCCCATCCGTGGTGGTGATGGATCGAGAGTACGCGGCTTTCCCCCGCCAAAGCCCCGGTGTTCGCCGCGGGCGTGACGCGGCGACCTGCCCGGACGCTCACGTCGACGCTCCGCGGAGGGGCCCGACAAGACGATCCACCCACCACCTCCGGTGCGCGGGGAGCTGCAGAATGACTTGGGTCACCGGTCGACACCGTCGGCCCGGACGCCTGGGATGACGTCCCCGTACCCTGTACTGATCGCTTCCAGCGGCAGTCCCGCGGCGCCCTGCGCGACGCTCCCCTGCCGCCTCTATCTCGCGACACCCGTCCCGGCGCACCGGGGCGGGTGTCGTCTAGCATCGGACCATGGTTGACCGGCGCGGGCGCACCGGGCGGGGAGGAAGGCAATGATGTCGACACCGCATGCTGTGACGGACCGCGCGATCGACGCGATCAAGGAGATGATCGTCAGCGGCGAGCTGGGCCCGGGGGATCGCCTGGTGCCGGAGAAGGAGCTGGCTGAGCGGATCGGGGTGAGCCGCAACTCCCTGCGCGAGGCGGTCAAGGCACTGTCGGTGATCCGGGTGCTGGATGTGCGCCAGGGCGATGGCACCTACGTCACCTCGCTCGCCCCGAGCCTGCTGGTGGAGTCCTTGGCGTTCGTGCTGGATCTGCACCGTGGCTCCGGGGAGGAGCATGTGCTGGAGGTGCGGCGTCTGCTGGAGCCCACCGCGGTGGAGCAGGCCTGCCCGCATCTGGAGGTCGCGGATTTCGAGCAGCTCGAGCAGTTGATGGTGGATCTGAGTGAGCATTCGAGCGTGGAGGAGCTGGTGGAGGCCGATATCGCCTTCCACCAGCTGATCACCTCGCGCTGCCCGAACGCCTACCTGGTCTCGCTGCTGGAGGGCCTGGCCTCGGCGACCGCGCGCGCCCGCGTCTGGCGCGGGCTCACGGAGGGCTCAGCGGTGGAGACCACGCTGGCGGAGCATCGGCGGATCCTGGATGCGCTGCGCGCTGGCCGCGCGGATCTGGCGCGCGTGCATGCGGCGGCGCATATCGGGGCGGTCGAGAGCTGGGTGCTCAAGAACGCCGCGGTGCCCGAGTGATCACGCGGGGCGCGCCCCTCTGAACCCGGGACGCGCCCACCGCATCAGTCCCCCACGCGGCGGTAGATCCGCTCGGCGGTGCCGCGGAGAATCTGCGTCTGCTCGGTGAGCTCAAGCTGCCCGATGAGATCCCGCAGCGCGGTCGTGCCCGCCGCGAGGTCAAAGGGCTGCGGGGCGATCGGCCAGTCACTGCCCCACAGCAGGCGCTCCGGGCCGAAGTGCTCGAGTGCCACGTCGACGGCGCGGCGCAGATCATGCGGGGCCTGCTCGGCGCCGATGCCGCTCGTCGCAAGCCCGGAGAGCTTGGCGACCGTATGCGGCCGGTGGGAGAGATCGCGCAGCTGGCGCTCCCACCGCCCCATCGCCTCACCGTCGCCGAACGGCGGCTTGCCCAGGTGGTCGAGGACGATCACAAGGCCCTCGACGGCGTCGGCCACCTCCGCGGCCTGGACGAGGTGGCGCGGGTAGGCATCTGGCACATCCAGCGGCAGACCCGCCGCGGCGAGCCGGGCTAGGGACTCCCGCACCGCGGGCCGGTCCAGGTACCCGGGATCGGGGTGGTCGTGGATCAGCTGGCGCACCCCCACCACATGGGTGAGGGCCGACGGGTCGGCGAGCAGCTCGGCGAGCTGCGCGGGCTGCTCGAGCGGCAGCCAGGCCACCACATCGGCCCGCCTGATCGGAGTGTCATCCGCTTCGATGCGCGCCGCCGCGGCCTGCATGGCCTGGGTGTCGGCGAGGGTGTCATCGGCCTGGACGAGCACCGCGCGGGTGACGTCGAGAGCGGTGAGCTGCGGTGCGGCCTCCTCCCAGGTGGCGCTGCGGCGCAGGGCCGCGGGTGCGCCCTCGAGCCAGCCGTAGCCGGGTCCGTCGAGGTTCCACAGGTGCAGATGGGCGTCGGTGGTACCGGTGGCAGGCGGGGCGGCGGGGATGTCTTCACGCATCGATCTGCTCCCACAGCTGCGCGGGAATCGGGCGGCGGGCGCGGGCGATGTTCTGGCGCACCTGCTCGGGAGTGCGCATGCCGAGCACCACGGAGCTGATCGCCGGGTGACGCAGCGGATACTGCACGGCCAGGTCCGGCAGCTCGACGCCATGGGCCCGGGCGAGGTCTGCGAGGGCACGGGCGCGGGCGAGCAGCGGCGCGGAGGCGGCGCTGTACTCGTAGCGGGCGTCGTCACTCACTTCGGCGCGGGCGAGGATCCCGGAGTTGAACACGCTGACGGCAACGACCTGCACGTCGTGCTCGAGGCAGGCGGGCAGCAGCTCGGCGGCGGCGGGCTGTTCGAGCAGGGTGTAGCGGCCGGAGAGCATGATGACGTCGCACAGCCCGGTGCGCACCGCGCGGGTGAGGATGGCCGCGTCCTTCGAGCCGACGCCGACGTGCCTGATCAGCCCCTCTTCCCGCATCGCGGCGAGAGTGGGCAGGGCCTCGGCGAAGGCCTGTTCGGTGGGGCCCTCCTCGGGGTCGTGCAGGTAGAGGATGTCCACGCGCTCGAGTCCCAGGCGCTCGAGGGATTCGGCGTGGCTGCGGCGGATGCCGGTCTCACTCATGTCCCAGGCGCGCACGTGATGGTTCGGCACCGAGAAGTCGTGGGCCATGTCGTCGCCGTCCCCGGGACCGGGCAGCAGCAGACGTCCCACCTTGGTGGACAGCAGGTACTCATCACGCGGGTAGGGCTTGAGGAGCGCCCCGAGTCGCTGTTCGGAGGTACCGATGCCGTAGTGCGGGGCGGTGTCGAACAGCCGGATTCCGCCCTCCCACGCGGTCTCGACGGCGCCACGGGCTTCTGCGTCGGTGGTGACGCGGTAGAGGTTCCCCAGCTGCGCGGCTCCGAAGCCGAGCTGCGGCAGGACGGGCGCCCGGCTCACTGGCCCGCCTCGGGGCCCTGCGGGGCGGGCGGCTGCTCGGGCAGGGACCACACGTGCTCGATGCCATGGTCGTCACCGTCATAGGAGTCAGCGACCTCAAGGAACTGGTTGATGTGCTCCTGCCAGCGCTGATTGGCGGGATCCGCGGCGAGGGCGCGGCGCATGGCGGTGTAGTCCTCGACCTCCACCAGGTGGAACAGGTCGCGGCCGTCGCGCCAGATCCGCCAGGACTGCACGCCGGCGCGGCGCATCGCTGGGTCGAGGTCGGCGGGGATCTGCTGGTGCTCGCGCACGTAGTCGGCTTCGTGGCCGGCGGCGATGCGGGTGTGCAGGGCGATGGTCTCCATCGGGGGTCTCCTCGTGCGTCGCGGTCTCGTGGTCGTGCTCTCGAAGCTGCGGGAGTTCAGGCTGCGGTGCGGTCGGCGGGATCCTGCCACACCGCGCCGTCGGGGAAGAGATGCGCGGTGATCGAGGCGTCGTGCATGCGGGCGCCGGATCCGGGCCGACGGGGCGCCTGGTAGGCGCCGTCCACGATCTCGACGGGGTCCTCGAAGTGCTCGTGGAGGTGGTCGACGAACTCAATGATCCGCTCGGGCTTCTCCCCGGCGATCGCGGCCGCATCGAGGAAGGCGTAGTGCTGGACCAGCTCGCACAGCCCCACGCCGCCCGCATGCGGGCACACGGGCACGTCGAACTTCGCGGCGAGCAGCAGAATGGCGAGGTTCTCGCACACCCCGCCCACGCGCGTGGCGTCCAGCTGCAGTACGTCCAGGGCGCCTGCCTGCAGGAACTGCTTGGCGAGGATCGCGTTCTGCATCATCTCGCCGGTGGCGACCGGCACCGGCGCCACGCCCCGACGGATCGCGGCATGGGCGAGGAGATCGTCGGGGCTGGTGGGCTCCTCGATCCAGGCGGGTTCGAACTCGGCCAGGTGCCGCATCCAGGTGATCGCCTCCTCGACGCCCCAGCGCTGGTTCGCGTCAGTCGCGATCGGGTACCCCGACCCCATCTCCTGGCGGGCGATGCGCATCCTCCGCACATCGTCCTCGAGGTCTGCGCCCACCTTGAGCTTCACCATCCCGAAGCCCTCCGCGCGGGCCTCGTGCAGCAGGCGCCGCAGCTTCTCATCGCTGTAGCCGAGCCACCCCGGCGTGGTGGTGTAGGCGGGAACGCCATGCTCGAGCAGGTGGGCGATGCGTTCGGCTTTGCCGTCCTGGGCGCGCTCGAGAATCTCGAGCGCCTCCTCACGGGTCAGTGCATCGCCGAGGTAGCGGAGGTCCACGAGGTCCACCAGTTCCTTGGGCGACAGCTCGGCCAGCAGCAGCCACAGTGGCTTCCCCTCGCGGCGGGCACGCAGGTCGAACGCGGCGTTGACCACCGCGCCGATGGCCATGTGCATGACGCCCTTGCCGGGCCCCAGCCAGCGCAGCTGCGAATCGCCCATGAGCTCGCGGGAGAAACCTCCGAGGTCCGCGAGCAGCTCCTCGACGTCGCGGCCCACCACGTGACCGGCGAGTGCCTCGATCGCTGCGCACTGCACGTCATTGCCGCGGCCGATGGTGAACACCAGGCCATCGCCGTGGTCGCCGTCGCTCGTGTGCAGCTCCACGTAGGCCGCCGAGTAGTCCGGGTCCGGGTTCATCGCGTCCGATCCGGAGAGATCTCGCGAGGTGGGGAAGCGGACGTCGCGCACCCGCAGCTCGGTGATGGTGAAGGTGGTGGACACGGGGGCTCCTCGGCTCATGGGATCATCGGACAGGTGCAGTGCTCCACTCTGAGCAGCAAGTCACCGCTCGCAGGACCCACATCGAGTCCTCCGATGTTTCAATCACAGTAGAAGTCGGAGGACTGGAATGCAAGCAGCGCAGCCTGCACGCCGACACCTCCGACGTGCGCGCCTCCATCCAGGTCGCAACCGGATCAACGCGAACCCCAGACGCACGGTTCAGGGTAGCTATCGCGCTCCCCCGCTCCCAGCTGTGACGGGATTGTCATCCGATGCCCGGTTGACAGACCTCCGACCATTGCTCACGACGGTCCCACTGTTCCTCGAAGATGAGGCTAGGAAGAGGCTTCGATGTCCATCGCTTCGCGAGCCGAGACCCCGGCGACCGCCGGAAAGAGCGCCGCGCACTCAGCCACCCTCGCGCTCGCCTGCGGCGCAGCGGCCACGGCTGCCCCGGGGCCGCGCCCCGCAGCAGGATGATCCCCGTCGGCGCTGAGCCGTCCGGACCGGGTCTTCCCCCGCTGCTGCGCGCGGACGTCGCGCCGCGCCGCTCAGGCAGCGTCGGGCCGCTCAGTGGTGGCGCGGTAGGCGATGTCGGCATCGGGCACCGGGGCGCCGGTCGCGTCGTGCACCCGCGCGGCCTCGAGCACGGGGCTGTCGCCCTCAAGCTCAACGCGCAGCTCGGCGGCGCGCACGGGCTGTTCGAGCCGGTGGATGCGGCGTATACCAATGGTGCCGCCGGAGGCGAGGACAGTGCCGCCCTCATGCAGCACTCGATGCGCGCTCACACGCTGCCCGTCCTCGAGGCGCTCAACGAGCTCGATGTGGTCGAAGGTCTGCTCCCCGCCGAGATCGATGCGGACCGAGTTGCCTTCTTGCCGCACCGTCCCCTCGGTCGGGGACCCGAAGCGAGCCTCGAGCGCAGCAGCGAACTCCGCCACTCGCGCCGCATCCTCCGGGTCGATCCGTCCGCGCGGATCCGGTGGGATGTTCAGCAGCAGGTTCGCGCCCAGGCCGATCGAACGGTCGTGGATGGCGAGCAGGTGCGCGAGGGATTTGGGCTCCTCCCCCTCCTGCCAGAACCAGCCACGGCGCAGCGACACATCGCACTCCGGCGGCAGGTAGCGCGCCTCGGCGGTCTCCAGCACGTCCTCGTCATAGTTGTTGAGGTCGGTGGAGGTGGTCACGTAGTGGACCGGGTCGGCGGCCAGACCGTCCTCATTGCCCACCCAGCGGATGGTGGCCGGCCCCATGTTGAACACCATGGCGCCCGGCTGCAGCTCGTCGATGAGCGCGCCGATCGACTCCCAGTCGTATTCACGGCCCGCGGAGCCAGCGCCGTCGAACCACAGCTCGTACAGCTCTCCGTAGTTCGTGCACAGCTCCCGCAGCTGGCGCAGGTAGAACTCGTCGTACCGCGCAGGATCGTCATACTCGGGGGCGTGGCGGTCCCAGGGCGACAGGTACAGCCCGAGCTTCACCCCGTGCCGACGGGCGGCATCGGCGACCTCGGCGACAAGGTCTCCCTTCCCGTCTCGCCACGGGGAGGAGGCGACGGAGTAGTCCGTGGTGGCGGTGGGCCACAGGCAGAAGCCGTCATGGTGCTTCGCGGTCAGCACGACGTACCGTGCGCCGAGGTCGCGGGCGGTGCGCACCCACTCATCGGCGTCCAGGTCACTGGGATTGAAGCTCGACGCCGGGAGCGTCCCATCGGACCATTCGACCCCGGCGAAGGTGTTCACACCCACATGGAAGAAGACGCCGAGCCCGTCACGTTGCCAGGTCAGCTGCGCGGGCGTCGGCCGAAGCGGCAGAAAGTCCATGCGCACCATTTCACCAAAGATCGGGTGTTTAGGGAAGCGGAGGGTCTCATCGCGGGAAGCTCACCGGTGCCCGCGGGCTACGCTGGTCCGCATGCCTTCCCCCGACGCGCGCCCCGGCCCCTCTCAGGTTCCGACGTGGGTGCTGCGCGCCAATGAAGCGATCGACGCGCTGCTCCTCGCCGTCCGTATCCAGCTGACCTGGCTGCTGCTGACCCTGCTGGGTGCGGTGGTGCTGGGCATTGCCCCGGCCACCGCCGCTGCCGGAGATGCGTTCCTCGCCGCCCGGCACGGCGCGCGCGTGCGCGTGCTGCCGCTGATGTGGGACAGCTGGAAGCGGGAGTTCGCGCCCGCGAACCTGCGGATGCTGCCGCTGCTGATCGTGCAGGCGGGGGCGCTGGCCATGCTGTGGATCATCATGGGCGGCGGCGTGCCCGGCTCGGTTCCCGCCCTGCTGCTGTCCGGGGCTGCGGTGATCAGCGCCGCCTGGTCCACCGTGTCTCTCGCGATCCTCGCCGTCGTGCCGCGCACCCGTCGGCAGGACCTCATCACCTCCTGGCGGCTCGCCCTGCTGCTGCCCGCGATGGTGCCCCTGCGGTTCATCGGCCTCATCCTGCTGCTGGTGGCGTGGACAGCGCTGTGCACCGTGGCACCGCCGCTCGCCCTGCTGTTCGGTGCGGCGGTCGCGGTACGGATCGCCGTGTGGCTGCTGAGCCTGCACCTGGAGGTCCTACTCGAGGACCTCGCCGCGACCGCGCGGGCGAATGCCCGCGCGCGCAGCTGAACACCGAACCCACGGTGCAGCCGCGCCCGTGGTCCCGCGGCGGAGGGATACGCTGGTGCACATGACCGCCCGGGGCGTCATGGACGCCCGGTGACGAGCAGCGAACGGAGAGAGATGACCCATCTGGACGTGAGCCGCGCTGATGCGGTGCTGATCGGCGGCGGGATCGCGAGCGCCACCCTCGCCGCGATGCTCACGGAGCTTGAGCCCGACTGGAACGTGGTGGTCCTGGAGCGCCTGGATCAGCTGGGCGCGGAGTCCTCCGATGCCTGGAAC
The DNA here is from genome assembly GCF_023062615.1 of Brachybacterium sp. Marseille-Q7125. NCBI lineage: Bacteria > Bacillati > Actinomycetota > Actinomycetes > Micrococcales > Dermabacteraceae > Brachybacterium > Brachybacterium sp. Marseille-Q7125. The sequence continues at coordinate 31,257 of NZ_JALLAL010000034.1, forward strand.
AACGCCGGCACCGGCCACAGCGCACTGTGCGAGCTGAACTACACCCCGCAGGACGTGGACGGCTCCGTCAGCCCCGCCAAGGCGATCTCCATCAACGAGCAGTTCCAGGTCTCCCGCCAGTTCTGGGCCCACCTGGTGGAAAACGACCGCATCGGCGATCCCTCCTCCTTCATCCACACCGTGCCGCATATGAGCTTCGTGCACGGCCTGGAGAACGCGGACTACCTGCGACGGCGCCACGAGGCACTGGTGGCGAACCCCCTGTTCGACCGCATGGAGTTCACCACCGAGCACGCGCAGCTGGCCGCCTGGGCACCGCTGGTCAGCGACGGCCGCCCAGTCACCGAGTCGATCGCCGCCACCCGCTCCCCCGACGGCACCGATGTGGACTTCGGGTCGCTCACCCGCGAGATGCTCGCCTTCGCCGAACGCGCTGGCACCACCGTGAAGACCTCCACCGAGGTGGTGGATCTGCGACGCATGGGCTCCGACTGGGGCGTCATGGCCCGCTCCACCTCGAGCGGTGACATGCACGTCGTCCGGGCACCGTTCGTGTTCGTCGGCGCCGGCGGGTACGCCCTGCCGCTGCTGCAGCGCTCCGGGATCGAGGAGATCCGCGGCTTCGGCGGCTTCCCCATCTCCGGGCAGTGGCTGCGCTGCACGAACCCTGAGGTGATTGCTCGGCACGACGCGAAGGTGTACGGCAAGGCCGCCGTCGGCGCCCCGCCCATGTCGGTCCCCCACCTGGACACCCGTTATGTGAACGGCGAGCGTTCCCTGCTGTTCGGCCCCTACGCCGGCTGGACCCCGAAGTTCCTCAAGACCGGACGCTGGACGGACCTGCTTCAGTCCGTGAAGCCCAGCAACGTCACCCACATGATGGCCGTCGCCCCGCCGAACCTTGACCTCATGGTGTACCTGGGCTCTCAGCTCGCCGCCACGCGGCATCAGCGTTTCACGGCGCTGCTGGAGTACATGCCCTCCGCCGAGGAATCGGACTGGGAGCAGATCACCGCCGGACAGCGGGTGCAGGTGATCGCCCCGGACAAGACCAAGCACGGGGTGCTGCAGTTCGGCACGCAGCTGATCACCGCGGCCGATGGGTCGATCGGCGGGATGCTCGGCGCCTCCCCCGGCGCCTCCACCGCCACCTCCATCATGCTGCGGCTGCTGGAGAAGATGCTCCCCGAGCGGATCGAGCGCTGGCGCCCGCAGATCACCCAGATGGTGCCCTCCTGGGGCACAGATCTCTCCGCGGACCGCGAGCTGGCCCACCGCACCCTCGAACACACTGCCGCGGCGCTGGGCCTGGAGCACTGATCGCAGCCACGCCGCCCACCTGAGAGCGCAACCCCCGACTGTGAGGAGCACGGATGCGGATCTCCCTGATGACCACCTGCCTGGTGGATGTGATGGCCCCCGATGTGGCGCGCTCCACTGTGCTGCTGCTGGAGCGGCTCGGCCACGAGGTGGTGTTCGATGAGCGCCAGACCTGCTGCGGGCAGATGCACACCAACTCCGGCTACTACACGGAAGCTGCCCCGGTGGTGCGCTCCTTCGTGGACACCTTCGAGCCGGCCCTCGAAGAGGTCGATGCGATCGTCATGCCCTCGGGGTCCTGCACCGGCTGCGTGCGCGACCAGCACGCCCTCGTGGCCCGCCACGAAGGAGACGCCCAGCTCGAGGAGCGTGCGGCACGGGTCGCGGCGAAGACCTACGAACTCTCCGAGCTGCTCGTGGACGTGCTGAAGGTGACCGACGTGGGGGCGTACTTCCCGCACTCGGTGACCTACCACCCCACCTGCCACTCCATGCGGTTCCTCAAAGTGGGGCCGCGCCCGCTGAAGCTGCTGCGCGCCGTGGAGGGCATCGAGGTGAAGAACCTGCCCAGCTCCGATACCTGCTGCGGCTTCGGCGGCACCTTCTCGGTGAAGAACGACGCCACGAGCGATGCGATGGTCACCGATAAGGCCAGTAACGTCGTGGCCAGCGGCGCAGAGTACGTGGTGGCCGGGGACGCGTCGTGCCTGATGAACATCGGCGGGAAACTGCACCGCACCGGCCATGGCAGCAGCGGGCCGCGTGCCATCCATCTGGCGCAGATCCTCGCCTCCACCCGCGAGCAGCCGTTCGTCCCCGCGGACACCATCCTCGGGAGGGCCTCATGAGCACCGTCGATCTGGGCATTCCGACCTTCCGCCCCCAGCACGCCTCGCCGTCCTCGCATCTGCGGGGCGAGCGCCTGTTCCCCGATGCCGCGCGGGAGGATCTGCAGAACTCGACGCAGCGGGCGAACCTCGCGCACGCCACCGAGACGATCCTCGCCAAGCGCGCCGCCGTGGTGCGCGAGATGCGGGACTGGCAGAAGCTCCGCAGCGCCGGCAGCGCCCTGAAGTGGCAGGTCACCGACCATCTGCCGGAGCTGCTGGAACAGCTGGAGGAGAAGGTCACAGCCGCCGGTGGCGTCGTGCACTGGGCGCGCGACGCCGAGGAAGCCGGAGAGATCGTCACCTCCCTGGTGCTTGAGCGTGGCGCCTCCGAGGTGCTGAAGGTCAAGTCGATGGCCACCCAGGAGATCGCGCTGAACGAGACCCTCGCCGCGGCGGGGATCCGCGCGATCGAATCGGATCTCGCCGAGCTCATCGTGCAGCTCGCTGAGGACACCCCCTCCCACATCCTGGTGCCCGCGATCCACCGCAACCGCGCCGAGATCCGCGAGATCTTCCTGGCGGCCATGCCGGACCTGGATCCCTCGATCACCGATGACCCCGCGGAGCTCGCCGAGGCGGCCCGCCGCTTCCTGCGTGAGAAGTTCCTGGATATGCCCGGCTCGGTGGCGATCTCCGGGGCGAACTTCGCCGTCGCCGAGACCGGGACCCTCGCGGTCGTGGAGTCCGAGGGCAACGGCCGGATGTGCCTGACGCTGCCGCGGACCCTCATCTCCGTGGTGGGGATCGAGAAGATCATCCCCACCTTCGAGGATCTCGAGGTGTTCCTGCAGCTGCTGCCGCGCTCCTCCACCGGCGAGCGGATGAACCCGTACACCACGCTGTTCACCGGCGTGCACGAGGGAGATGGCCCGCAGGAGTTCCACCTGGTGCTGCTGGACAACGGTCGCTCCGCCGTGCTCGCCGATCCCGAGGGCCGCAGCGCCCTGCACTGCATCCGCTGCTCCGCCTGCCTGAACGTGTGCCCCGTGTATGCGCGCACCGGCGGACATGCCTACGGTTCCACCTATCCCGGCCCGATCGGCGCGATCCTCACCCCCCAGATGACCGGAACGATCGGCACCGACGACCCCTCGGCCGCACTCCCCTATGCCTCGAGCCTGTGCGGGGCCTGCTCGGATGTGTGCCCGGTGAAGATCGACTTCCCCTCGATCCTGGTGCATCTGCGGGCGAAGGACGTGGACCGTCGCCGCGCCACCCGCGGCGAATTCCGCTCCCCCTGGGACCGGGCGCTGCAGGGAGCCGGGAAACTCATGAGCTCCCCACGCGCCTACGACATCGCGGTCCGTTCCGCCGGGCCGCTGACCGGAATGCTGCCCGGCACGACCATCGGCCCGCTGCCGAAGATCGTGCCGCTCGTGACCGGCTGGACCGACCACCGTGATCTGCCGCAGCCGGGCCCATCATTCCGTAGCTGGTGGAAGAACCGCCCCGCCCCGGCGACGACGCAGCAGGCGACGGAGTCGGACGGCTCGACAGGATCCACGGAGCAGGCGGCGTCGGCAGGGTCTGCGGAGAACCGTGACAGCGAGGAGCAGGCATGAGCAGCTGGCAGGACCGCCGCCCCACCCGCACTCCCGGGGTGAGCGCGAAAGAGGAGATCCTCGGACGGCTGCGCACCGCCCTCGCGGTGCCGCGCCGCGATGCGGTGACCGAGGCGGACGATGTGCCGCGCACCTACCAGCGGGCCGATGACCGCCAGGAGGTCTCCACCGATCCCGCGAAGGTGCGCGCCGTGCTCATCGACCGGCTCGAGGACTACACCGCGACCGTCCACCGCACCACGCCCGAGCAGGCGGGAGAGACCATCGCCCGCGCCCTGGAGGGGGCGCGCAGCATCGTCGTGCCAGACGGACTGCCCACGCCGTGGACCGAGCAGCTCACGGCCACGGTGACCACCGACGACGGCACCGCCTCCCCGCGCGAGCTCGACCAGGTCGATGCCGTCATCACCGGCTGCCACACGGCGATCGCGATCACCGGCACGCTCGTGCTGCGGGCCGATGGGCGCGGCGGCCGCCGCGCGATCACCCTCATCCCGGACCATCACGTGGTCGTGGTCGAGGCTGATCAGGTGGTGCTCGGCGTCCCGAAGGCCATCGAGCGCATGGGGGAGGAACCCACGGCGCCGTGGACGCTGATCTCCGGCCCCTCGGCCACGAGCGACATCGAGCTCAGCCGCGTCGAGGGCGTGCATGGGCCGCGCCGCCTGGACGTGGTGCTCATCGAGCCCACCCCGGAGCCGGACCCTGCTGCAGAGCCGAAGCCTGGCGCAGAGCCAAAACCCGCCGCGAAGAAGCCGCCCGCCCAGAAGAGCACGCCGCACCGCCCCACCGCGAAGGAGCAGGACGCATGACCGAACACGAGACCGCCGCGGCACGCTCCCGCGGGAACCTGCTGACGCTCGAGGCCGGGGAGTATCGCGCGGAGATCTCCACGCTCGGCGCCACGGTCGAGTCCCTCACCGTGGGCGGCCGGGATCTGCTGGTGCGCAATCCCGAGACGGGGCCGATGCTGTTCTACCGCGGCGCGGTCATCGCTCCATGGCCCAACCGGATCGGCGATGGCCGGTACACGTGGGACGGTCAGGAGCTGCAGACCCCGATCACCGAGGTGGAGCGCGGCAATGCCCTGCACGGCCTGATCTCCTTCCAGCCTTTCGCCCCTGCGACCCTCGCCGAGGACGAGGTGGTGCTGCGCAGTGAGCTGTATCCCACCACCGGGTACCCCTTCCACCTGCTGCTGACGGTGCATCACGCCCTGGATCCTGAGGCGGGCCTGACCACGTCGGTGACCGCACGGAACATCGGCGCGGCGGATGCCCCCTTTGGCACGTGCCCCCACCCCTACCTGGTCGCCGGCCCCGAGGCGCTCGATACGTGGACCCTGCAGGTCACCGCCGGGCAGGTGCTCGAGGTGACCGCGGATCGTCTGCTGCCCACCGGCACGGCGGACGTCACCCCGGGCAGTGAGTTCGACTTCTCCGCGGGCCGCGTGATCGGCGCCCAGGAGATCGACCACGCCTTCACCGCTCTGGCCCGTGATGCGCAGGGGCTCTGGCGTGTCACCGTCACCGCTCCCGGCGGCACCGGCGTAGAGCTGACGGCCGGGGAGGAGTGCCCGTGGCTGCAGCTGCACACGGCCGATCGACCCGAGCCGGAGCATCACCGTCTGGGTCTGGCCGTGGAGCCTATGACCTGCCCGCCCGATGCCTTCCGCAGCGGCATCGATGTGGTGCGCCTGGCCCCCGGCGGTGAGCACGAGGCGTCCTGGAGCATTCGCGGCTGGTGAGCGCCCAGCGCACGTGCGGCTCTGCGGCGGGTCAGCACTGGGGTGAGTGCTAAGGCCGCCTGCAGCTGCGCAGCGTCTCTGCACAGCAACGGGGTCTTTGCACAGCAACGGGCCCGCACCACCTGACTTGCACTGGTTTAGTGTGTCAACGCGTCGAGTAGGTTTCTGGCCTCGTCGGTGATTTCTGGCTGGGCGGTGATGTGCTGGCCGGCGATCGAGATGGTCACTTCTCGTAGCGGGCGCAGGAT
>NZ_JALLAL010000035.1:0-36408 GCF_023062615.1 Brachybacterium sp. Marseille-Q7125
CCGGAACGCCCGACCACCGCGACCGACACGCGGCGGACCGTCACACCCTCATGCCACAATCAGCTCGCGCACACCGGCAACGACGCCGGACACCGCCGCTCAGCAGCACCATGAAAGATCGAGGCTAGCCCCCGCCCGGCCCCACCGGTCGCAACAACACAAGGCTGAGCACACAAGACGGATTCAGCTATGGCCGGGCCTGATTCCATAGACGGCACTCAGTTGACCGGCCGCCTGCATATTGCACGCGGCCGGTCGTGAGAATCCCCTTCGTGGAAACGACCCCCAAGTAGGCGAGGGCGCACGAGCCGACGCGGACGACCCCGCCTCACGCGAAGGCGCTCACCCCCGTGATCGCGCGGCCCACGATGAGGGCCTGCATCGTCTCGGTGCCCTCATAGGTGTGCAGCGCCTCGATGTCCGCCATGTGCCGGGCCACGGAGTTCTGCAGCAGGATCCCGTTGCCGCCCAGCAGGTCACGGGCATCCGCGGCGATCTCGCGAGCACCGCGGGTGCAGAATCCCTTGGCGAGCGAGGCCTGGTCGGCCCGCACCTCCCCGGCCGCCTCGAGCTGTGCGAGACGCAGACACTGCAGCTGCATCGACACGAGCGTCCCGAGCATCCGGGCCAGGCGCACCTGGACGTGCTGATGCTTGGCAAGCACCTTCCCGAACTGGACGCGCGCGCCCGCGTACTCCACGGCCGCTTCGAAGCAGGCGAGCGCATGCCCGAGCGCGCCCCAGGACACCCCGGCCCGAGTCGCGTACAGCACCCGGCCGGTGTCCTTGAAGGAGCGGGCTCCGGGCAGGCGCGCCGCATCGGGCACCCGCACCTCCTCCAGGCGGATGTGCGCCTGGTCGATGGCGCGCAGGGCCGTCTTGCCGACGATCCGCTCAGCCTCATAGCCGGGCAGCGACTGCTCCACGAGGAAACCGGAGACCTGGCCGTGCAGCGCCGCATCGGCCGGGTCATCCACCCGCGCCCACACCACGGACACGTGCCCGCCCACGCCGTTGCCGATCCACCGCTTCTCCCCGGTGATCACCCAGTCCTCGCCGTCGCGGCGGGCCACGGTCTCCAGGCTCACCGAGTCGGAGCCGTGATCGGGCTCGGTGAGGGCGAAGGCGCCGAACTCACGCCCGGTGACCAGCGGCTCGACCCAGCGCTGCTTCTGCTCCTCCGAGCCCAACAGCACGATCGAGCGCAGTGCGAGCCCAGCCTGCACCCCCACCATCGTGGCGACCGACCCGTCGATGCGAGACAGCTCCATGTTCACCAGCCCCGCCCCGAGCGGGGAGAGCTGGCGGTGCCCCGGGACGTCGAGGCCGTCGGTGAGCAGATCGGCCCCGGCGAGCACCTGCAGCAGCGAGGTGTCGTACTCGTGGCGGTCCCACAGGCCATCGATTCGCTCCATCACCTCAGGGGCGATCGAACGGGCCGCGGCCCAGGCGGCGAGATCATCGCCGCTGACGTCCTGGAACAGCTGGTAGTGGTCGAGCGCCCCGGGCAGCAGCTCGGCGGGAGTGTCCACGACCGGCAGGTGGGAGACGATGCGGCCCTGCGGGAGGGCGCCGACGGGCGTGCCGGCGGGCCGAGAGGCGAGCGGGCGGGCGGAGGCGTCAGCAGCAGAGGCGGCGTCAGCGGCGGCGTCGGAAGCAGAGGCGTCGGCAGACATCAGGACATCCTTTCGATGATGAGGGCCATGCCCTGGCCGCCGCCCACGCAGAGGGTGGCCAGGCCCAGCTGCCCGTCGCGGGCGCGCAGGGAATTGATGAGGGTGGTGGTGATGCGGGCGCCGGTCTGGCCCCAGGGGTGGCCCAGCGCGATCGCGCCGCCGTGGACGTTGAGCTTCTCGTGGTCGATGCCGAGGTCCGCCACCGTGGGCAGCACCATCGCGGCGAAGGCTTCGTTGAGCTCCACCAGGTCGATGTCGCCGATGCTCATCCCGGCGTTCGCGAGGGCCCGACGGGTCGCCTCCACCGGGCCAAGCCCCATGATCTCGGGGTTCAGCCCCGTCACGCCGGTGGCGACGATGCGGGCCAGCGGCTGGATGCCCAGCTCGCGGGCACGCTCATCGGACATGACCACCAGCGCCGCGGCGCCGTCGTTCAGCGGGCAGGCGTTCCCAGCGGTGACCGTGCCGTCCTCGCGGAACACGGGGTCCAGCGCCGCGACCTTCTCGTAGGTGGTGCCGGGACGCGGCGAATCGTCGGCCGTGATCACCGTGCCATCCGGAAGGGTGACGGGGGTGATGTCGCTTTCGAAGAAGCCGCTGGCGATGGCGCGCTCGGCCCGCTGCTGCGACTGGACGGCGTACTCGTCCTGCTCGCGGCGGGAGATGCCGCGCAGCTCGGCGACGTTCTCGGCGGTCTGCCCCATGGCGATGTACGGGTCCGGCAGGGCGCCGTCGTCTGTGGGTTCCGTCCATGGGGCGGGGATCTCGCGGGTGGCCCGCTTGTCGCTGCGCTCCCACGCGTCCTGGAAGCGGGGGTTGCGGGCGTCCTCGTCGGTGATCTTCGCGCCGAGCATCGAGATGGACTCCACGCCCGCGGAGATGAGGGTGTGCGCCTCGCCGGAGCGGATGGCGTGGAAGGCCATGCGGGTGGTCTGGATGGAGCTCGCGCAGAAGCGGTTCACCGTGGTGGCGGGCGTGGCCGCGAGCCCGGACAGCAGAGCAACCGGGCGAGCGATATTACCGCCGGTCACGCCCTCCTGCATGCCCACGCCGAGCATGAGGTCCTGCACCTCGGCGCGATCCAGCGCAGGCACCTGATCCAGGGCCGCGGTGATCATCTGGGCGGCGAGGTCGTCGGGGCGGAGGGCGGCGAGGCTGCCCTTGCGGGCGCGGCCGATGGGCGAGCGGGCGGCGGCGACGATCACGGCTTCGGGCACGGGGTCTCCTTCGACGACGGTGTCAGCAGACGAGCTCGGGGCGCGGCGGGCGTGCGACGGCCGACGGGATGCTCGGGGCACCCGGGCCGACGCGACCGAGCGTACACGATGAGTGATACTCGCGGTATCGGATAGTTCTGGTGTATGCGGTGCAGATTCCGTAGAGGGTTCGGGCGCGGGCTCGCCGCACGTGGTGGACACGCCGATCATCAGGTCATGACTCCGTCGTCGAACCGCGTCTCCACCGCTCGCCGCATCGTCCTCATCATCCTCAGCCTGCTTCTCGCCCTGGCCCTGGTCATCGTGGGGATCATGGCGGTGGCGTGGTGGCAGCTCACCGCGCGGCGCACCACCCTGGACGAGGTTGAGCTCGGTGGCCCCACCGTCATCGTGCAGGAGGTGGGGCAGGCCGTCATCTTCGGGCCGTCCACGGTGCGGCTCTCTCTGCGCGAGGGGCGCCGGGAGCTCTCCGCGGTGGAGCTGGACGTGGCGAACGACGGCAAGGCGCTCACGCCCGACATCTGGCGCATCGAGCCCCTGGACCCGGCCGACGGCGAGGGCGAGGGCGCGCGGGTCATCATCCGCGCGGAGGAGATGCCGGAGACGTGGTGCATGCTGCCGGTTCAGGGCGAGGCGCACTGCGAGTGACTGACCCTTCGAGCACGGCTGCGAGGGCACGCCCCCGGGGGCGCGGCCTGGTGCGCCCCGCATCCGCCCGGGTATGCCAGACTCCCTCCGTGGCCTCCCCCGCCTTCACCCTCGACACGCCGCGTCCTGCCGACGCCCCCGCGCTCGCGCGGGTGCATGTGCGCAGCTGGGAAGCCGCCTACGGCCATGTGCTCTCGGGCGAGAAGTGGTTCGGCCAGCCCGCGATCCAGCGCCGCGAGGCCCAGTGGACGCAGATGCTCGCTCCCGGAACCACAAGCGCCGACGGGGCCGACGGGGCGCCGCAGACCGGCGCTCCCCGTGCTACCGACACCGCTCTGCCGGTGGGCACCTTTCCCGGCACCCCCGGGCTGCCCGGGCCGCTCACGATCCGCATCGGCCGCGACGCGGACGGCACGCCGGTCGGCTTCGCCGTCGCCGGGCCCTCCCGGGATGAGCCGCCGGTGCGGGAGCTCGAGCTCGCGATCCTGTACCTGGATCCGGACTGGTTCGGGGCAGGCCTCGGATCGGCGCTCATCGAGGCGACCCTCGGCGACGCGCCCGCAAGCGTCTGGGTCGCCAAGGACAACCCGCGCGCCATCCGCTTCTACGCCAAGCACGGCTTCACCCTGGATGGCGCCCGCAAGGTCGAGCCCATGTACGAGGGCCTCGTGGACGTGCGCATGATCCGCTGAACAGCCAGATCAGACCCCAGGGGAACGGGCTCGACCCCGCAGGCTGACGCGGCAGGCACCCCCGTCGGCGCATCCTGCCGCGCAGACCCCCGCGCGAGAGCACCACGGCGCACCCCCTCCCCCGGGCCCCGCACCTGGCCCACACCTGACCTGCGCGGCCTATCCTCGAAGCATGACGACGCCCCCGCCCGTCGACCCCCGTGACCGCTTGGCCTCCGAGCGCCTGGACTACACCGCCGGCATGCTCGGTGATGATGCGCCGACGGATCCGCTCGCGCTGTTCGACACCTGGCTCGAGGACGCCCTCGCCCGCCGCGAGACACACGGAGACCTGCCCGAACCATCAGCAGTGGTGCTCTCCACCGTGGACCTGAACGGGCCTGTGCCCCAGCCGCGCTCACGCACCGTGTTGCTCAAGGGCCGCGAGGAGGACAGCTTCGTGCTGTTCACGAACTACCACTCCGCCAAGGGCCGGGAGCTCGCGGCGACCCCGCAGGCGGCGCTGTTGCTGCCCTGGTACCCGCTGCAGCGGCAGGTGCGGATCGAGGGCCCGGTCGAGCAGCTGCCCGACACGGAGTCCGACGCCTACTGGGCGTCGAGGCCGCGCGGCTCGCAGCTGGGATCGTGCGCCTCGCAGCAGTCCGCACCGATCGCCTCCCGGGCAGTGCTCGAACAGCAGCAGGCGCAGGTGGCGGAGCGATACGAGGGCCAGGACGTGCCGCGCCCGCCGCACTGGGGCGGGCTGCGCGTGGTGGCGCAGAGGATCGAGTTCTGGCAGGGCCGCAGCGACCGCCTGCATGACCGTCTGGTTTATGAGCGCGCCGACGATGGGGCATGGCAGCGGCAGCGCTTGCAGCCCTGAGCAGAGTCCCCGACTGCCGGGCTGAACGTCACGGCCACCGCCCGGATCCGCGGAGTACCCTCCCTGTGTTCGGCTATGTCCAGCCCATCGGCCCCAGAGGATTCCCGTGTCCGCACCCACTCCGTCCCGTTCCCGCTCCCCCTGGCTCATCGGCGGCATCCTCGGCGCCGCCTGCCTGCTGATCATCGGCGTGCTGGTGGTCGCACTCATCGCCGGCGGGTATCTGTTCGGGATGGGCGGCCAGGAGGATCCCACCCCGTCGGGTGATCCCGTCACCACCGCCACCGATCCGCAGACCGGCGGCGGCGCGAGCGACGGCGGTGGCGCCAGCGACGGGGGCGGGGAACAGATGGCCCTGCCGCCGGGGGTCGAGGACGGCCAGACGTATCTGACCATGGGCAATGGCCCAGTCGTGGTGGATGTCTACTCCGATTTCGCGTGCCCGCACTGCGCCGTGTTCTCCGATGTGAACGGCGATAACCTCGAGGAGATGGTCGAGGAAGGCGAGATCACCCTGCAGATCCACCCGCGGCCGATGCTCGATGAGCGCACCACCCCGCCCGGCTACTCCAGCCGCGCCGCGAACGCCGCGGTGTGCGCCTACGCCGAGACGGGGGATCCCGAGGACTGGTTCGACGCCGAAGAGGCGCTGTTCGAGATCCAGGCGGAAGGCGCCGGCATGAGCCCCGAGGAGCTCGCAGGCGTCGTGGAGGATGCCACTGACATCGACGTGACCGACTGCGTCACCGGCGAGACGTATGTCAGCTGGCTGCAGGACGTCGTGGAGCCCGAGGCACGGCAGTCCACGCCCGGCACGCCCGTCGTGTTCATCAACGGCACCATGGCCGAGGGCGACTGGTCCGTGGCCGGAGAGCTCACCGCCCAGATCGACGCCGCTCAGTGAGCTGAAGGCGAGGTTGCCCGCGGGCTTGGTGGCCTGAGGGCGCGGGGCCGCGCACGGGCTCGATGACGCCGGGCCGAGGTGACGCGCGAGGCTGAGGTGACGCGCCGATCTGAGGTGACGCAGGGTTGACCGGGAGCGGAACTCTTCCGGATATCTCGTCGCGGCCTCTCGCGCCCCGTCGGCCCCCTGCCTACGGTGAGGCCATGCACCGCATGACCAGCTTCTCCCCCGATGGCCTGACCCCTGATGCCGGGTGGCGCCTGGCCGTCTCCCGCACCCTGCCGGCCGAGCCCGACGACGTGTGGCGTCGGCTGCTCAGCGAGTGGCTGCCGCGCTGGCTGGGCGTGGATTCCGTCCCGCAAATGGTGGGGGCGCCGCTGCGGGACGGCGCCGTGCTGCGCGGCCGCGTGGTGGGTGCCCATGTGGGCCGACGGGTGCGTGTGCGCTGGACCCCGAAGGACCTCGACCACGAGACGATCTTCCAGGTGACCCTGCAGGACGAGGGCGATGGCACCCAGATCACGCTCCACCAGGAGCGGCTGCTGGGCGCGGCCGAGCGGCAAGACCTGCTCGAGCACTGGACCGGGGTGCTGGATGCGCTCGTGGACACCTGCTCGAGCGAGCGTGCAGTGGTGCTGGACCTGCCGGGCTGAGCTGCGGCCCTCCGAGATCTCCGGGGCACTCGCGGATGCGCGCAGCTGCGCTCATCGCCGCTGCCCGCGCCGCAGCTGAGAAATCCCTCGCCGCTCAGTCGGTGGCGGCGTCCGGCTCCAGGGCGCCGTCGCCCGGGGCGATCGCGGCGGTCTCGCGCAGCACCTCGGGGCGCAGCACGTCAATGTCCACGCCGCCCTCGATCCCCGCGACCGTGCCGTCGAAGCGCAGCTGCCACACCGCCCAATCCGACGTCGCCGGGCGCGTGGTCTCCGAGAACAGCCAGGCCGGGCGCCCATCGGCCGCGGGCAGACCGTAGTGATCACGCCACTGCGAGGACGAGTAGATGACCATGCGCCGCCCCCAGGCCTTCTCCACCGCGGTGGTGAAAGCGTTGATCTCCGCCTGCGCGTGCTGGGCCTCCGGGCGCTCATCGCAGGCGCCGTCGAACTCGAGGTCCAGCGCCGGTGGTAGCGCCGCATCGTCCGGCGGGGCAGCGGCGAGGAAGTCCGCGGCCTGCTCCGCGCCCGGCGAGCACAGCGTGAAGTAGTGGTAGGCACCGGGGGTGATCCCGTGCTCGCGCGCTCCCGCCCAGTTCTGCGCGAAATGGCTGTCGGTGAAGCCGCTGCCCTCGGTGGCTTTGATGTATGCGAAAGAGACGCCGTCGGCCGCGACCTGTTGCCAGTCGATGTCCTTCTGATGAGCGGAGACATCGATGCCCATCACCTCGCCGGGCTTCAGCTCCACCCGCTCAGGAAGGTTCGCGAGGACCGCCGCATCCGCTGCGGTCTCGGGCAGCTGCATCGCCGCGTCATCGGCGCGGAAGTCTCCGCGCTGCGTGCGAGGCTCAGCGTCCGCCCCACCGCCGCGCAGCGCGCCGATCAGCCCGGCCGTACAGCCGCCGATCGCGAGCACCAGCAGCAGCGCAAGGACCCCGGCGACGATCTGACGGCGCCGGACCTGCTCGGGAGTGAAGCGGGGCACGCAACGAAGCTACCGGAACTGCGCAGGCAGGCTGCGGAGGCAGGGCCGACGGGGCGGGTTGGCCTGCAGGCAGCGGCCGAGCTGGGGCCGTCGGGACGGTACGCATCGGACGGTGCTCGATCGGCTCGCGAGCTGATCGGACCCGCCAGCTCCGTGGGCGGCCAGCAGTTCAGTGGGCGGCCCGCAGTTCAGCGGGCGGCCAGCAGCTCAGTGGGCGGCCCGCAGTTCAGCGGGCGAACAGCTCCGCGAAAGCGCGCAGCAGCCGCGGAGCCTCGTCGGCGCTCTCATGCCGCAGCCGCTCGAAGATCTCCTCCATCTCATCCGGGGAGAAGTAGCCGTGGTCGCGGTAGACGCGGGCGCGCTCGATGATCGCCGGGACGTCCAGCTCAGGGTGGAACTGGGTGGCGTACTGGCGGGTGCCCACGCGGAACATCTGCACCGGGGCCCGCTGTCCGGTGGCGAGCGTCGTGGCGTGCTCCGGCAGGGTGGTCACCGCCTCCTTGTGTCCCACCAGCCCCGTGAAGGTCTCAGGCAACTGAGCGGCGCGGACCAGCGGATCCTCCTGCCCGGCGGCGGTGAGAGTGACGGGAACGGCGCTCAGCGGCTCCCCGTTGGTGCGGTCGATCGTGGCGCCGATGTGCGTGCCGAGCGTACCGATGCCGTAACAGGCGCCCAGGAAAGGGATGTCCTCGGCGATCACGCGATCCAACACGCGGCTGATCTCCGCCTCGGCGCGGACCTGCTCCGGAGACTTCGAGGACGGCGGGTCCGAGACCGTGAAGGGGCTGCCGCACAGGATGATCCCGGAGATGTCCTGCGCGTGCAGGTCAGGGAAGGGGTCGCGGTCCAGCCGCACCCACAGTAGATCCTCCGGAGCCAGGCCCGTGAAGCCCAGGACGGACTCCCGTTCGGTGGCGGCGACGGGGTCCTCGGGGCGGGTGGCGATCTGCACGAAGGGTTTCACGCCGGGCATCGTAATCCCGCAGGCCAGGACGCGGGGCACGGGCCGGGGTGCGGGGTGCGGAGCGCGGGCCGGGATGCGGGGTGCGGCCGGGGACGCAGGGCATGGGAGGGCTGCTTCCACGGACGGTACGCAGATGACCGGCCGCGTGCAGTATGCAGGCGGCCGGTCATCTGAGTCCCCTTGGTGGAATATGAGCGAGGAGCCTCCGCCGCTACCGTGTGGGCATCACCCCGCCTCGTCGAAGGAGACCCATGACTCAGCCCGCACAGCCCGACCAGTCCACGCAGCCCGACCCGTCCTCGCAGCCTGACCAGCCCACCGCCTCATCGGCCGCAGAACCCGCCTCCCCCATCTCCCGCGCCGCCGTCGAGGACGTGGCCCGGATGCTGCCCGCTTGGCTCGAGACCAACCGGGCCCTGCGCTCGCAGACCGGCATTCAGGCCGCGATCTGGCATGACGGCGAGCTGGTCACCGAGGTGGCGGTGGGCCCGGCGGATCTGCCGCGCGGCATCGAGCTGCAGCCCACGCACCGGCTGCGCATCGCCTCGCACTCCAAGACCTTCACGGCGCTGGCGATCATGCGCCTCGTAGAGCAGGGCCGCGTGCGGCTGGATGACACCCTCGGCGAGCGCGTGCCGGAGCTCGCCGATGCCCCCGTCGCCGACCGCACCCTGCGAGACCTCCTCTCCCACTCCGCGGGCCTGACCCGTGATTCCTCGGATGCGCGCTGGTGGCGCCTGGGCATCCCCTTCGCGGACCGCGAGCAGCTGCTGCGGATCGCGCGCGAGGAGGCGGTGCGCTGCGAGGCCGGCCTGCATCTGCAGTACTCGAACATCGGCTACGGCCTGCTGGGTCTGGTGATCGAGAAGGCGACCGGGCAGTCCTTCGCCGAGGCCGTGACCGCACTGGTGCTGAAGCCCGTCGGGGTGGAGAACATCGGCCCGGACCTTCCCGCGAAGGCGCCGGATGCCGGGACGGCCGACGGGTTCGCAGCCGGCCACACCTCGCTGCTGCACGGCCCGCGGGTGGTCGTCGAGCAGATCCCCACCGGAACTCTCGCGGCCGCGACCGGGTTCTGGGCCAGCGCCGGGGCGATCGCCACTTTCGCGGGGAAGGTGCTGACGGCCGATGCTCTGCTCGAGCCGGGGTCGCTGCGGCAGCTGCGGCGCCGCGTGTGGACGCTGCAGGATGGCGGGCATTACGGGCTGGGTCTGCAGGAAGGGCGATTGCACGGTTTCAGCGTGATCGGGCATTCGGGCGGGTTCCCGACGGGGCTGTCCCGCACCTGGGCGGCACCGGCAGAGCGCCTGGCTGTGAGTGTGATCGGCACGGCGGTGGATGCTCCGAGCTCGGAGATCGCCCACGGGATCCTGGGTCTGCTGGCGCTCGCGGCCGGACGTCCTGCACCGCGGGCCGATGAGTGGGAGTGCTCGGGGGCGCAGGGCGGCGCCTCGAACGGTCGGCCCCGCCCCGCGGTGCTCGAGGAGCAGCCGACGCTGGAGCTCGAGGACACCGAGGTGCCGGCGGCGCAGCTCGCCGAGACGCTCGTCGGCACCTATGACTCGCTGTGGGGGCGGATGCGCCTGGCGATGCTGGGCGGGCGGCTGTTCGCGCTGGATGAGGCGGCGCTGGATCCGGCGTCGAGCGCCCTGGAGCTGGCTGTGGCGCGGCTCGGGACGGACCCCATCGAGCCGGGGACCACGGTGGTGGAGCTCGATACCTGGGGTGATGCCGGGTACGGGACGTGGGCGGAGCCGCTGCTGGCGCGCGTGGTGCGCGAGGACGGGCGGCTGCGCTGCACCGGGCTGATCGACACCGGGCAGGTGCAGACCCCGAGCGCGGACTTCCACATGCCCCCGCGCATCGTCGCACCGTGAGAGCACGCCCCCACGCCAGCACCCCCGGGGCCTGCCCCTGCGCCCCGGGGCTGCGCGGCGCTCCGGGCCCGCGAACGTGGTGGTGACGGGGATGGCGGCACCCAGCAGGCTGGCCCCGACAGGCTGGGGCATGTCGTGATCACCGTGGCGGGGCACCCGTTGCCGCCGCGTCTGCTGGAGTCCGACGACCCGGCCCTCGTCGCCTGGCGCGCGAAGCTGCCAGGCCGCGTGGAAAAAGTGCTCGACCAGTGGGAGCTGACGGCATCGGCCCCGTTCACGCCGGGCGGCTCGAGCGCCTGGGTGGCGCCAGTGACCGGTGCAGGCGGCGAGCAGCTGGTGCTCAAGGTCGCGTTCGCGCATGACGAGGCGCGGGATGAGGCGCTCGGCATGCGGGCCTGGCAGGACCGCGGAGCCGCCCGGGTGCACCGCGCCGAGCGCGACGACAGCACGACGCTGCTGCTCATGGAGCGGATCGCGCCCGGCACTCCGCTCGCCGGGCAGCTCACCGGGCCCGAGCGCGACGAGGTCCTCGCCGCACTCGCGCGCCAGCTGTGGGTTCCGCCCGCCGACGTGCTGCCACCCGCCGACGCGGCACGGCTCCGGCCGCTCGCGGACATGTGCGCGCAGTGGGCCGACGAGGCTGAGACTCGGCTCGCCCGCACCGGGGGCGCTTATCGCTCGGGTGCGCAGGCCCCCACGACGTCGCTGCCGCCGGAGCTCATCGCCCATGGCCTCGCCCTCTTCCGCCGCCTGCCGCACGAGTGGACAAGGGAGCCGGTGCTTCTCGCAACCGATCTGCACGGCGAGAACGTCCTCGCCCGCACCGCGTTGACCGGCGCCTGCACGGGGTCGACGGCACGCGGCACGGGGCCTCGCGACCCTTCCATCGGGGCGCCGAAACGTGTCGCCGGGCCGCACCACGCGAGCGCCGGCCCAGTGCCTGCAGGGCCGCACCACGCAAGCGCCGGCCCAGTGCCTGCAGGGCCACACAACACGAGCGCCGCGCCAGCGCCCGCCGGTCTCCGCGGCATGCGCTGGGCCCTCATCGACCCCAAGCCCTACGTGGGCGACCCGCACTATGACCTGCTGCAGCACATGTTCAATGAGCCCGAGCGCCTGGCTACGGACCCCGCTGGCCTCGCCGAGCGCCTGGCCACTCTCGCGGGTCTCGACGCCGACCGACTGCGGCGCTGGCTGCTGGCGCGTTGTGTGCAGGAGGCCGGCGTATTGGACGCCGCCGCCACCGCCGCACAGCGCCTCTGGGCCGACGGAGTCCGGTGACCCGGCCTCCCTGCACGTTCTCGGGCGCTGAGTAGCGCATCTGGTACGCAGCACCCGAATCCGCGCAGGGAGTTGCTGCCAGCGACGAGATATCGGGTCTTGCGTTCCACTGTTGGTACGCAGCGCCCGAGAACGCGACGTTGGGGCTCTTGCGCAGGTGTGTGGGGTGCGCAGGGGGCGCGCCATGCCAACGGGGACGCAGCTGGGCGTGCGCTCGCGCAGCTGGGCGCGCAGGCTGCAGTGCCCCTGGGTGCGCCGCGCGCGGGCTGCATGCAGGATGGTGCCCATGACGACTCTCGCCGACTTCACCGCAGCACCCCTGACCGGCCCGGACCAGGAGCAGGACCTCGCTGAGCATGTGGGCAGCGTGGTGCTGGTGGTCAACACCGCCAGCAAGTGCGGGCACACCCCGCAGTACGCCGCCCTGCAGGACCTCTACCAGCGTTTCCGCGACAAGGGCCTGGTGATCCTCGGCTTCCCGTGCGATCAGTTCAAGCATCAGGAACCCGGCAGCGCCGAGGAGATCGCCGAGTTCTGCAGCGTCAACTACGGCGTCACCTTCCCGATGTTCGCGAAGATCGACGTCAACGGAGAGCACGCCCATCCGCTGTATCAGTGGCTGACCGGTGAGCATCCCAGTGCAGGGGTCCCCGCCGGGGACATCGAGTGGAACTTCGCGAAGTTCCTGCTGGGCCGGGACGGGCAGGTCATCGCCCGCTACGCCCCGGACACCCCGCCCGCGGACCTCACCGAGGACATCGAACGCGCCCTCTGAGGCCCGACGGGCCCCGCCTCACGCCCCGCGCGTCCACCCGTCAGCGACGACGAGCTGCGCATCGGCCCGGCGGTCGGTGTCCAGCACGTCACCGCTCACCTCTGCCACGCGGATCCGTGACACCCACGCGCCCAGGCCGTGGGTGGCCTCGTCGGTGACCAGGCGCAGGCGCACCTCCACCTCGCCGCGCAGCGACACCCGCTCTGACACCAGCGGGAACACCCCGTCCCATACGGCCCGCTCGCCCCAGCCGGTGATCTGCCCGGCCGATACGGCGACGTCCTCCTGGTGCTTCGCCTCCAGTCGCCCGTCGAGCCCCTGCCAGGTCTCGCCCCCGTCGGCCGTGACCTCGACGGTCAGCACGTCGTAAGCGGTCTCGAGGTGGCTGAACAGCTGCAGGTGCAGCACCGGGTCCTCGCCGCTGAGCGTCACCGGGACCGACAGCGTCGCCGTGGTGTCATCGTCCTCGCCGGCGTGCCAGCCGCCCCGCACCTCCTTGGGCACGACGCCCAGGGCATGCGCGACGCACGAGGAGACCTCGCGACGCGTGACCGAGGTGGTGGACCATTCACGCGTGGGATGCACGGAGTTCGTCAGCAGGATGACGATCGTGTCGGTCAGCGGGTCGATCACCAGCGAGGTGCCGGTGAAACCGGTGTGCACACCGCTGTAGGGGCTGGTCAGGCCCGCGTGGTAGTACCAGGCCTCCAGCTCGGGGCCCAGGCCGCGACGGGCCCCGCCCACTCCGGTGACCTTGGCGATGCGGTCGGTGAACATGTCCTGCACGGTCTCGGGCTGGAGGATGCGGGCACGGCCGTAGCGCCCGCCGCCCAGGAACATCTGGGCGAAGACGGCGAGGTCCCGCGCGGTGGAGAACACCCCCGCATGCCCGGCCACGCCGCCCAGGGAGTAGGCGTTCTCGTCATGCACGTGCCCGTGGACGAGGCGGCCGTAATGCTCCACGTACTCGGTCGCGGCGATCCGGTCCTTGAGCTCCGCGGGCGGGTTGTACATCGTCTCGCTCATGCCCAGCGGCTCGGTGATGTGCGCGCGCACGTACTCATCCAGCCCCATTCCGGACAGCTGCTCGACGATCAGGCCCAGGGTGATGAGCCCCAGGTCGCTGTACTCGTACTGCTCCCCCGGCCCGGCCTTCGGGGCGACGGTGAGCACCGCGTCGATCCGGGAGGCCTTATCCGGGTAGGCGGAGTAGAGGTTGATGAAGGCGGGCAGCCCGCCGGTGTGGGTGAGCAGGTGCTGGATCCTCACGCCGCCCTTGCCGCCCTCGGCGAAGCGCGGCAGATGGTCGGCGACGAGGTCATCGAGGCCCAGCTCGCCGCGCTCCACGTGCTGCATGACCGCGACGGCGGTGAAGATCTTCGAGATCGAGGCGAGGTCGTAGATGGTGTCGGTGCGGGCGGGGATACGCTCGGACTCAGGCAGCTCGGTGCTGGTGTCCTGCCAGCGCAGCGCGTACCCGTCGGCGTGCTCGTAGGCGATACCGCCCTGCGAGGCGACCAGCAGCGACGCACCGGAGAAGCGCGCGGGGTCGTAGTCCAGGCCGGCGCGGATGATGCCGGGCAGCTCCTTGAGCACTCCCGCGTCGAGACCCACTGCGTTCGGCCGCGCCTCGCGCAGGGTCTGCCCGGTGGGCTGGCGATCCCAGGGGCCACGATGCGGTCCGCCCCGGCCCCAGCGCGGGGCGGAGCGGGCCTGTGCCACTGCGGGGCGCTCCTTGCGCGGGGCGGGGTCGCCCTGGGCGTGCGCCGCAGCGGGCACGGAGATGGCCGCCAGCGCGGTCGCGGCAAGGGTGGTCCGACGGGAGAATCGGGGGTGCATGCTGCTCCTTCGCAGCCGGTCCCACAGGGCCGATGGGCCGTGCGGGTGCTCCCGCTGCGACCGGCCCGTGCAGGTCCGGGGTGGCGAGGCCCCCGCCGTCGAGGGCCCTCGGGCGCCGCCCGCCACGGTAACGACGAGCCCCCGACGTGGCAAGCGTCACACCATCATGCGAGCGGGCGCGCGGCACGCTTCCGCAGCACCTGGACCTTCCGGATGCCAGCGACCAGGAATCCGGCGCCGACCAGCAGGCCGATGCCGCGCAGCAGCGCCACGATGGCCTCCACCCACGCCAGCACCCGCCACAGGTTCCCCAGGTCAGAGCCGGATACATCGAAGGAGAAGAACAGCCCGAGCCCCGCAACGATGACGACGATCAGCGCCCCGGTGCGCAGCTGACGCCCGCCGCGGACGGCCACGATGATCGCGAGGACCATGATCGCGACCCAGCCCAGCAGACTCGCCACGCCCGTCAGCAGCGCGAGGATGCCGATGACCAAGAGGACCGGCTCGCGGGCACCGTTCAGCAGGGCGGGGCCGAGGAAGTTGAGGATCAGCGGGCTGAGAATCAGCACGATGCCGGCGAATACGGAGAGCACGGTCAGGGCGATCGCGGGTTTCAGCGGCTCGGCGAAGGGGTCGCGCGCGGGCGTCGGACTCCCGACGGGTGCCGGGCCCATCGGCCCGGCCTGCCCCACCGGTCCCGCGGGCCCCATCGACCCTGGATGCCCCATAGATCCGCGCGGCCCGGGCTGCCCCGTCGGCCCGTCTTCGGGCGCAGGTCCCGTCGGCCCGTACTCGTACCCGTTCATCTGCGCATCCTCCTGTGTCGTCCTCTCCGGTGCGCGGCGCCCGCCCGTGGGTCAGCCGCGTTCGAGCTCCAGCACGGGCACGCAGGCGGGGCTGAATCCCAGCACCTGCCCGTAGAAGGACAGCGTGGCCTCCGTGGCGCGGATGATCGATTCGGCCTTGCGGAAGCCGTGCTGCTCGCCCTCGAACAACAGGTAGGCGTGCGGGATACCCTTGGCGGCGAGGGCGTCGCGCACCAGCTCGGACTGGCTGGGCGGGACGATGCGGTCCTCATCGCCCTGCAGCAGCAGCACCGGCACCTCGAGCTCGTCGACGTGGCTGAGCGGTGCCCGCTCCACGTACAGGTCGCGCCGCTCGGGGTAGGGGCCCACGAGCCCGTCGATGTACCGGGATTCGAAGTCGTGGGTGTCCAGGCGGAAGCGTTCGAGCTCGGCGACGCCGAAGCTTGAGGCGCCCGCAGCGAAGGTGCTCGTGCGGGTCAGGCATGCGAGCGTGGTCCAGCCGCCGGCGCTGCCGCCCTCGATCGCCAGGCGCTGCCCGTCGGCGATGCCTTCGCGCACCAGGTGCTCCATGACGGCGACGGTGTCGGCGACGTCGACGACGCCCCACTGGCCCTTGAGGCGGTCGCGGTAGGCGCGGCCGTACCCGGTGGAGCCGCCGTAGTTCACGTCCACGACGCCCAGGCCGCGGGAGGTGTAGTAGGCGGTGGGGAGGCTCAGGACAGGCGAGACATGCCCCGTCGGCCCCCCGTGGACGCGGGCGATGAACGGCGGGAGCTCCCCGTCCCGCCCGGCGAGTCCCTCCTGGTGGGGGCGGTGGATGATCGCGTGGACCACCCCGCCGTCCGGCAGCGGCACCTCGATGCTCTCCGAGGTGGGCAGCACCGCCGGGTCCGGGGCGTCGGCGCGGGAGGAGCGCAGAACCTGCAGGTCACGCACCTGGGCGGGGTCGCGATCCAGGCGCGCGGTCCAGATCGCGGGGAACGCGGTCGGGGACGCACCGGCCAGGACCAGCAGCCCGTCCTCGCGCAGCTGCACGGTGCCGATGTCCGTCAGCGGCAGCTCGAGCGCCGAGAGCTTCCCGGTGGAGATCCGCAGCAGGCCGAGCTGCGTGGCGGCCCGCCCGTAGGTGACCAGGGCGGTGTCGGGATCGAGCACGCGGTACCAGGTGGTGCCGAGCGCCCACAGCGGCCCGCCGAACTCCTGATCCAGCTCGAGCACCTGCCGGGCACCATCGGCCGCGGACCACAGCCAGGGGTTCCACCAGCCGGAGGCGTCGGAGAGGAACAGCAGACGCTCCGCGTCCAACCACTGCGGCTGCAGCACGGAGGTGCCGGTATCCCCGGCGATGACCTGGCCTTCGCCGACGCTGCCAGCCACGAGCGGGGCGACGTGCAGCTCGGTGCCGTCCCATGGCATCTGCGGATGCTCCCAGCTGATCCACGCCACCTGCGTGCCATCGGGGCTCAGGCGCGGGGCGGCCACGAAGCGGCTCGAGGGCGTGATGCGCCGCAGGGCCGACGGGTCCTCGGCGGCGCTGCCGTCCAGCGGGACCGCGACGATGTACCGCTCGATGTGCGGGGCGCCGTCGGCCCCGGTGCGCGGCCCTTGCTCGCCGCCGGTGTGGTCCTCGCACACCCACCACACCTCGACGATGCCGCCCTCGAGGATGACGGGGGTGGGTTCGGCGAACCGCAGGGAGGGGCCGTGCGCGGAGGGCACCTCGGGGCCGACGGGGGTGAGCGGCTGCGGCTCCTGACCCTCCCGGAGGGCGTAGACGCGCTGGTCGGCGAAGTTCACGAAGACGACGAGGGGTCCATCGGGGTCCTGGTCGGTGCCGGAGACGACGGTCCAGCTGGCACCGCCGTACTCGTGCACGCGCGAGCGCGCGTTGAAGGGCGCGGGCAGCACGGTGACCACCTCGGCCTCATGGTGGGCGCCGATGTATCCGACGGGCCCGGCGGTGTGCACGATCGCCTGGCGGCCGCCTTCGGTGGCGATCCCTTCTGTCCACCACACGTGATCGCCCACCAGCTGCGGGGCGCCCAGGCGTGTGCCTCCTGTGGCCAGCAGCTCGGCGGTGATCGGCGAGGGCCAGCATCCGTACGGCAGTGTCGTGACCATGGTCCCAGGGTAGGGGCTGGGCGGCAGCGCGGCGGCGGGTTCAGGGGATGCGAGCCCGCCACCTGCGCCGATCAGGGCAGGAACCAGTCATCGCCATAGTCGAACTCCCGCGGCGGACGCATCGTGCGGACACCGAACTCGATGTCCGCGACGGTGATGCGGTGCAGGCCGCCGAGTGCTCGGCACAGCACCTCGAGCTCCTGGACCGCTTCGCGGGAGGCCGCCGCGCGGGAGGGAAAGGCGCCGTCGTCCCGGGCGCACCACTCGCGCACATGCCGCGCCCGCACTTCATCGGTGGCGGTGCGCAGGGCGTTGCTCAGACGCTGGGCGGTGGCGGGGTCTTTGGCGAGGCGGCGGGTGACCGGAAACTGTCCCTGCGCGGGCAGGAAGGTCTGCGCGGTCGCGGAGGTTTGCTGTCGATGCTCCATGATCTTCTCCTTCTCGGGTGACGCCGGGCATAGTTCACCCGGGGAAACGTCAACCGAGAGCCAGATCAGGCCGCTGTCATGGAACCTCCGTGGGGTCATCGATGGAGCCCCAGCAGGATACGCGGCCGCCCCCGCCACGTCGAGCGAATTCGCTTCGCGGAGGCAGCGGAGCCTGGTCCTCGCCAAAAGCCCCGGAGAGCCGAGGGTCCCGGACATCTGTCTGCCCTCGGACGTACCCTGGCGTCGAGCTGCCCTCCCCAGTCCCTCACCGCCGTGATGGTCCGCGGTGCCCGGTCGGCCGTGACATCGATGTCATCCCACAGGAGTCGTCATGCGCACCCCTCGCCATCCCTTCTCTACCTCCCGCCGCCTCACCGCCGTTGCCGCAGCGATGCTGCTGGTCATCACCGGGTGCGGCGGCGATGCTGACACCGATGAGAACCCGCCTGCCGCTGCCGAGGCCGAAACTGCTGCATCCGATGGCGGCGGGGCGCCCACCGTGGCGGAGGAGGACGCAGCAGCGGGCGCGAAGGCGACAAAGGAGGCCGAGGCGGAGCCCACCGAGGACCCTGAACCGAAGATCACTCCCGCACCGACCGTGGAGCAGCTGCACGAGGCCGCGCTCATGCTGCCCCCGGGATGCGCGGACCTCATCTGGGGCGACGGCGCATGGGGCGGGCTGGACTACACAACCACGCCCGCCCAGTTCACGGACGGGGTGCTCACGCCAGGAGCTCCGACGTCGAAGGTCACCCTGGGCGATGAGGTGCACATTCTCTCCACCCCCACCGAGGAGCTCGCCGCGATCCACATCGACTGCTACAACGGCGGCTCCGGCACACCGCACGCGATCGGGGTGTATGACGCGGATCTGCAGCTGGTGGGGTACGCGGATCCGATGGATATCGAGAACTACCCCGGGCCGTGGCACGACAGTCGCATGCACATCACCTCGATCTCCACGGAGGGCGACACCCTCACCTATGAGGAGGAGGAGATTGCCGTCTTCGGTGACGGCCCGGATGGCGCATCGAAGAGTTCCGGCAGCGCCACGATGACCTGGCAGTTCGATGGCGAGAAGATGGTGCATCAGGACGCGGTGCTGCATGCGGGCGGTAAGGACATCCGCCCGCCCGCCATCGAAGATGTGCAGCACGTGGTGGATCTGCTCGCCGCGGGAGACCCATCGGCCGGAGACTTCTTCATCGACGGTGAGGCACCGGACCTTGCCGAGGGACGCACCGACCAGAGGTTCATCGAGGACGAGAGCTTCCGCCTCGGGCGCGCGGATCTCTTCCCGGTGGGGGCCCATGTCGGATCCTGCGAGATCATCGGTGGTGGCGAGTTCCTGGACGCCTATCCGAGCGGGAAGATCATGGCCGGCCCGTACTACCTGCGCTCCGGCGGCATGATCACGTACACGCAATTCGTCGCGGGCGGGCCCACGCCGATGTACGACACGTTCCCGGGGGACACCGTGTGCCTCATCCAGCATGCGGATAACCCGTACGAGTTCAACAGCGAGGGCGTCCATCTCGTCCTCGCGCGCACCGAGGATGGCTCCGTGGTGATCCGGGACGTCGGGATCGGCGTCAGCCTCTCCGAGATGTGAGAGCCCCGCGGCGGCGCGGCCAGCGTGCCGACACCACCCCGCTCCACCGGTTACGCATAGTTCACCTGCACGCCGCCGCGGCGTGACGCACGCCACGTAAGCTCGTCGGGACCCTTTTCTCCCCCGCGAGTCGGAAGCCGTTATGCCCGAGCTGACCCCTCCCCTGCCCTCTCCCGCTGAGCCCTGCCGCGCTGACACCCCCGCCGCGCCCACGGCGTCGAGCGATTCCGTCGGCCCCCTCCCCACCGCTGCGCCCACGCCGCTTCCCCGCGCTGTCTCGCCGCAGTCGCGCCTGCTGGCCCTGGTCGCGGCGTTCGCGCTGCTGCTGCCGGCGGCGCTGTCGACCTTCACTCTCGCTCCGGCGGGCGCGGAGGTCACCGATGAGCAGCTGTCTCGCGGCGGTGTGCTGCGGGAGGCGGATTCCTACCGGGTGGCGCCGGGACTGGACCTCACCACGTTCTCGCGGCTCGAGGATGGCGGCTGGATGGAGGGCAGCGTCCTCACCGCGGATCTCACCGAGCAGACGCTGAGCATGGACGTGGTCGATGACGGAACCGTCACCGGCCGCGCCCCGCTGCAGGATGTGATGCGCTCGGGTGCGCGCGGACAGCAGGCCGTCGCCGCCGTGAACGGCACCTTCTTCGACATCAACCACTCCGACGCCCCGATCAACACATCCGTCTCCTCCCAAGGCGTACGGGTGGGCACCGCCGAGCCGATGCCCGCCCTGACCCTGGCCGATGGCCGTGCCGCGATCCAGGCGCTCTCCGCCGCCGGGGAGCTGACGCTGGCCGATGGGACCGTACGCGCCCTGGAGGGGGTCAACAACCCGTCCCTGCCGCAGGACGGCATCGGCGTGTACACCCCGGCGTGGGGCGAGTACACGCTGGATCGGCCCGTCGGCGCCCCCGATGAGCTCTCGCAGCAGGTCGCGGTCGCGACCGTGGTCGATGGCGTCGTCACCGCGGTCACGCCCGTGCAGGAGGGCACCGGTGACCCGGAGATCCCGGCGGACGGGCAGCTGCTGATCGGCCGGGAGGCGGGCGCCGAGCAGGTCGCCGCCCTGACCGTCGGCGAAGCCGTGGATATCGCGATCGGCCCCGATCAGGACGTGGACCTCGGCATCGCCGGATCCCACCAGATCCTCGTGGACGGGCAGGTGGCGGACCTGGGCGATGACCCGCTGGCGACCGGTGTGCATCCCCGCACCGCGGTGGGTATCAGCCGGGACGGCTCCGAGCTGTTCGTGCTGGTGCTCGATGGTCGCAGCAACGCTTCCGCCGGGATGACGCTGCCGGATCTGGCGCAGCTGCTGGCGGACATGGGCGCCCACAATGCCGTGAACCTCGATGGCGGCGGCTCCTCCGCGATGGTGGCCCGCGCCGCCGGTGCGAAGGGCGAGCAGGTGTGGAACACGCCGTCGGACGGGGAGGTGCGCGAGGTTCCGAACGCCCTCGTGTTCTACTCCGACGCCCCCGCTGAGCAGCTGTCCGATGTGCAGCTGGACCTCGCGCTCGAGGGCGAGGATGCGGTGTTCCCGGGCCTGCACCGCACGCTGACGGGCACCGGCCTGGGCGCGAACCTGGATCCGTTGATGGCGGCGGGCGAGTTCACCGCCGCCGGGTCCCTTGAGCTGGCCGAGGCCGGAGAGTCCAGCGTCCGCGTGGCGGGCGCCGCGCCCGGCTCCGGCACCGTGACCTATACGGTCGGGGCCCATGAGGACCGCGCTGAGCTGCGGGTCCTCGGGGAGGCGATCGGGATGCGCGCGAGCGAACGGGCGGTGAACCTGCCCGATGCCGAGCAGGTCGCGGAGCTGACGCTGACCGGCTATGACGCCGATGGGCGGCGGGCCCGGATCGAGAGTGCGGACGTCGAGGTCGCGGTGGAGGGAGGCTTCACCGTGACCGATGACGGCCTGGGCACGTGGCAGGTGCGGGCCACCGGTGAGAGCGAGAGCGGCACGGTGACCTTCCGTGTGGGCGAGCTGAGCACGACCGTCGCCCTCACCTTCGGCACCGAGGTCAGCGAGGTTCTGGACCTCACCGATCCCTCGGCCTTCACCACGGAGACCGCCCGTGCGACCGGTGAGATCACCGCGGCGGAGGGCCCGGACGGTGAGGCCGGCGGTGCGATCGGCATGACCTACGACTTCACCACCTCGTCCGCGACGCGCGGCTTCTACCTGGTGGCGAACGAGCCGGCCACGGTGGAGGGCACGACGCTGGCCTTCACCCTGGACGTGCGCGCGGACGGCACCGGTGCGTGGCCGCGCCTGCAAGTAGCTGACGGCAACGGCACCGTCACCAACCTCGACGGTGACCACCTGGACGGGGAGGGCTGGCAGACGGTCCGCTTCACCGTCCCCGAGGGGCTGCCGCAGCCGCTCACGGTCCAGCGCATCCGCATCATGGAGACCCGACCCGAGGCGCAGTACGAAGGCGATATTGCGGTGGCGAACCTGCAGGCCATCACCACTCCGGCGGTGGAGACCGCGCCGGTGCCGACGGTGCACGACCCGGCGCTGCTGACCCACGGCACGGTGGAGGATCGCCCGCAGCGGATCGCCGTGATGAGCGATGCGCAGTTCGTGGCCACCAGCCCGGACAGCGATGCGGTCGCCGGGGCGCGGCGCACCCTGCAGGAGATCCGCGAGGCCCGACCGGATCTGCTGGTGATCAACGGCGACCTCGTGGATGAGGCCTCCCCGGAGGATTTCAAGCTCGCCCAGCAGATCCTCGATGAGGAGTGGGATCCCGAGATCCCGTACATCTACGTGCCGGGCAACCACGAGATCATGGGCGGGGCGATCTCGAACTTCGAGGATGCCTTCGGGGACACCACCACCGAGCGGACCCTAGGGCGCACTCGCGTGATCACCCTGAACACCGCGACCGGCTCGCTGAAGGATGAGGGCCTGGATCAGCTGCGCGAGCTCGAGCGGCAGCTCGAGGAGGTGGCCGAATCCGACACCCTCACCGGCGCGGTCGTGTTCTTCCACCATCCGCCGGCCGATCCGCTGCCGAGCGCCCTCAGCCAGCTGTCCGATCAGCGGGAGGCGCGGGCCCTCGAGCGGGAGCTGGCGGAGTTCCGCCGCAGCAGCGGCAAGTCCGTCGCGGTGGTGAACGCGCATGTGGGCGTGTTCCACGGCTCCGCGGTGGAGGGCGTCACCTACCTCATCAACGGCAACTCCGGGAAGTCTCCGGCGGGCACCCCGGCCACGGGCGGCTTCACCGGCTGGACGATGCTGGGCATCAGCCCGGGCGCCGGCCTTGTGGGCTCGAATCCGACGACGGCGGACCGGGTGGCGTGGCTCGCGGCGGAGACCCGCCCGTGGGTGGATGAGATCAGCGCCGACGGCACCGCGCAGCTGCGCGTGGACGAGGTCGGCGAGGTCTCGGCGCGCTTCACGCAGGACGGCCGCGAGGTGCCGGTGGCCTGGCCGGTCACCGCCCAGTGGGGCGGGCAGGGCGTGCAGATCGACGACGGCACCGGGACGGTTGACAGCTCCGGCGCGGACGCCAAGGCAGCGATGAACACGATGGCTGCCAGCGAGCAGGTGGATCGCTCGGCCGTGATCCGCCTGAACCCCACAACCGGGGAGATCACGGGCCTGCGCCCCGGAAAGGCGGTCATCACCGTGACCGTCAACGGCCGGACCGCCGAGCACGTGGTGCACGTAGCGGGCGAAGGCCCCGGCCCGCAGCCGGAGGACCCCGAGGATCCCGAGGCGCCGGATGACGACGCGCCGGGCGAGGACGGGGACGGCAGCGATGAGGGCAGCCGCCCCGGCGATGACTCCGAGGACGACGGGTCCGAGGGCGACGGCTCGGGGAACGATGGCGGAACCGACGGGGACGGCACGGCCGATGAGCAGCCCGGCAGCGGCTCCGATAGCTCCGGCCCCGACAGCTCCACCGGATCCGACGGCACCGCACCCCCACCCGCCGGGAGCGGTGAGCATGGCCACACGCCCGGGCAGGGCCCCCTGGCCCGCACCGGCGCGGAGCTGCTGCCGCTGGCCGCAGCAGCGATCGTGCTGATCACGCTCGGGGTTCTGCTCGCACGGCGCCGCCGGAGCATCGGCTGAGGTGCCCGGTCCGGGGCGCCCGCAGCGCGCCCCGGACCGGCGTTGCACCGCTCACGTTCGGATCATGGTCCCGGGCGCTGCGTCGGCCCCATGAGAGGATGACCCGCGGAGAGCCGGGAAGTCTGGTCGGCACAGGGGTGAACGACGCACCCCCGCCGCCCATGACACGTGAAGGACACCGATGGCTCTGCATGCTCTGTACCCGTGCGCCGGTGTGCGGTCCCGCCTGTTCTCCTCGACGTCGTGGGGGACGGTCGCCGTCGGAACCCTTCCGGCTCTCCCCGGAAGGTGGCGCGAACCGTGATGAGTTTCCCCGCCTGGACCCTGCTGCCCTTCATCGCGATGCTGCTGGGCATCGCGATCTTCCCGCTCGTGCCGCAGCTCGCGCATCACTGGGAGCGGCCCCGCAACCAGCTGCTGTATGCCCTCACGCTCGCCGTGCCCGTCGCGATCGGCCTGCTGATCACCGCGCATCCTGAGCTGCTGGCCCACGCCCTGATCGAATACGTGCAGTTCATCGTGCTGCTGCTGGCGCTGTTCACCGTCAGCGGCGGGATCGTGCTGCGCGGTGATCTTCCCGCCACGCCGCGCACGAACACGATCTTCCTGGCCGTAGGCGGGGCGCTGGCGAGCTTCATCGGCACCACCGGAGCGGCGATGCTGCTGATCCGGCCGATCCTCGCCACCAACTCCCAGCGTCACTACCGCGCCCACACCGTCGTGTTCACGATCTTCATCGTCGCCAACTGCGGCGGGCTGCTCACCCCGCTCGGGGATCCGCCGCTGTTCCTCGGGATGCTGCGCGGGGTGCCGTTCACCTGGACCTTCAACCTGCTGCCGCAGTGGCTGTTCGTCAACGCGCTGCTGCTGATCTCCTACTGGGCGCTGGATCGGCGGCTGCACGCCAAGGAGTCGCCGGAGGCGATCGCCCTGGACACCACGCAGCGCACGCCGCTGCGCCTGGGCGGAGCGATCAACCTCATCTGGTTCGCGGTGATCATCGTGGCGGTCGCGCTCGTGCCCTCCCTGGACATCGACGCCGTCGGCCATGGGCATATCGAGGGCCTGAACTGGGTGCCGTGGCGCGAACTGGTGATGCTGTCCGCCGCCGGGGCGTCCCTGCTGCTGGGGTCGCGCAGCGTGCGCTATGAGGAGAACGAGTTCTCCTGGGCACCGATCGCGGAGGTCGGCGCCCTGTTCATCGGCATCTTCGTGACGATGGTGCCAGCGCTGCAGGTGCTGCGCGGCGCCGCCCCCAGCCTCCCGCTGAACGAGATCACGCTGTTCCTTTTCACCGGAGGCCTCTCCGCCGTGCTGGACAACGCCCCCACCTACGCCACGTTCTTCGAGATGGCCACGCAGGTGCCGGGCGACCCGCGGATCGCGAACGTGCCCGAATCCCTGCTGGTGTCGATCTCGCTGGGCGCCGTGCTGTGCGGCGCCATGACGTACATCGGCAACGGCCCCAACTTCATGGTCAAGTCCGTGGCGGAGAACCGGGGCGTGGCGATGCCCGCGTTCTTCGGCTACGTGCGCGAAGCCTTCGTGCACCTGGCCCCCGTGCTGCTGGCCATGCTGCTGCTGTTCATCGCCGATCCGCTGTGGGCCAAGGCCCTGGGCGCCCTCGTGGTGGCCCTCATTCTGCTGCGCGCCGGCCTGAACCTCCGCGCCGGTGCTGCCCTGCAGCCTGTTGACCCCGTCCCCGACTCCCAGGAGATCAGTCCATGACCACACCATCGAGCCGGATCCTCGAACACGGGACATTCCGTGAACGCCACCCCCTGGAGGACTGGGTCACCCGGGCCATCCCCGGCGGGGCGCTGCTGCTGATCGCCACCGTGCTGGCGCTGCTGTTCGCGAACACGCCCCTGGAGGGCGCGTACTTCGCCGTGCGCGACACCTACCTGGGCTTCGAGCTGGGGCCCATCAATCTGAAGCTGTCCGTGGCGCACTGGGCGTCCGACGGCCTGCTGGCCGTGTTCTTCTTCCTCGCCGGCCTTGAGCTCAAGCAGGAGTTCGTGGTGGGCGACCTGCGCTCCCCCGCCAAGGCTGCAGTGCCCGTGGCCGCCGCCTTCGGCGGTGTGGCGGTGCCGGCGATCCTGTACGCCCTGATCAACCTGGCCGGTCCCGAGGGCGCCATCGGCGGCTGGGCGATCCCCGCCGCAACCGACATCGCCTTCGCAGTGGCGATCCTGGCGCTGCTGGGCTCCGCGCTGCCGCCCGCGCTGCGCACCTTCCTGCTGACCCTCGCGATCGTCGATGACCTCATCGCCATCACCATCATCGCGATCTTCTACACCTCTGACCTGCGCCTGTGGTTCCTCGCGCTCGCGATCATCCCGCTGGCCCTGTTCTGGTGGCTGACCACCAAGCACGAGGCCCTGTTCAAGAAGCATTACTGGACGGCCTGGGTGCTGCTGGCGCCGCTGGCGTTCATCACCTGGGTGCTGTTCCTGAACTCCGGGGTGCATGCCACGATCGCGGGCGTGGCGCTCGCCTTCATGGTTCCCACCAAGGGCATCTCGAAGTACGGCAAGCAGCATTCGCTCTCCCACACGCTCGAGCACCGCATCCGCCCCTTCTCCTCCGCGATCGCGGTGCCGGTGTTCGCGTTCTTCAGCGCCGGGGTCGCCGTCGGCGGTCTGTCGGGGCTGCTGGAGGCCTGGCAGTCCACGGTCGCGCTCGGCATCATCATCGGCCTCGTGGGCGGGAAGATCATCGGGATCGTGGGCACCTCGTTCCTCATGACGAAGCTGACCTCCGCGACGCTGGACTCGCAGCTGAAGTGGCCGGACATGATCGGCATGGCGGCCGTGGCGGGAATCGGCTTCACCGTGTCGCTGCTGATCTCGGAGCTGAGCTTCGAGGCGGGCGATGTCATGTATGACTGGGCGAAGGTGGGCGTGCTGACCGCCTCGGCCCTCGCCGCCGTGGTCGGTGCTGCGATCCTCGTGCCCCGCAACCGGATGTACGCGCGGCTCCAGCGCGAGTCCGGGGCGGAGTCCGACGGGTATGACCGCGGCGCCGACTGGGGTGCCGACGGTTGAGTCTGCACAGGGCCGACAGGCAGTGGGCCGACGGGGTTGTGCGTGACCTCGCGCCTCACATCACCGACGCGCTTGCCGGCCCCACCGCATGGCAGAACCGGCCCCGGGAGAGCTCTCCCGGGGCCGGTTCGCGTCGTCGGTGCGCGGCGGTGATCAGCCTTTCGCTGGCAGCACCTGCACCACGGTGGGCTTCGGGCCGCGGCCGTCGTAGTCCGGGAAGTACGAGCGCTGAGCGCCCCACTCGCCGTCCTCACCCGGGTGCTGCACGGACACGAAGGCGGAGCGGTCCTCGTCGCGGATGATCGGGCCGCAGGTCTCGCCGTCGCGCGGGACCGAGAGGAACTGCTCCACACGTCCGCGTGCCTCACCGTTCAGGGTCACGCGGAACAGGCCGTCGTTGAAGCCGATGCCGGAGGGCTGGCCGTCGGTGGAGATCCACAGGTTGCCCACCGCGTCGAAGGCCAGGTTGTCCGGGCAGGAGATCGGGGAGACCTTCTCGGCGGGGAAGCCGCCGAAGTAGGTGACATCGCCCTGGGCGGGGTCACCGCACACCAGCAGCAGGTTCCAGGCGAAGGTCGTGGAGGTCTGGTCGCCCTGCTCGTCGATCTCCACGACGTGGCCGTCGCGGTTCTCGGTGCGGGGGTTGGCCTCATCGGCCCCGGCCTTGCCGTCCGTGCCGCGGTCGGAGTTGTTGGTGCAGGCCACGTAGACGCGGCGGGTATGCAGGGACGGCTCGACGTCCTCGCAGCGGTCCATCTTGGTGGGACCAACGGCGTCGGCCGCGAGCCGCGTGTGCACGAGCACCTCCTCGACGGTGAAGCCGGGGACGGCCGATTCGCCGTCCAGCACGAGCGGCAGCCACTCGCCGGTGCCGTCGAACTCCCCATCGGCCGGCAGCTCACCGGAGCCGTCGATCTCCGCGGCCGGGGAGTCGCCGGTGAAGCGCGCGACGTACAGGTCGCCGTTCTCCAGCAGCGTCATGTTGTGCTCGCGGTCGCCCTCGATGTAGCAGTCGCGGGAGACGAACTTGTACAGGTAGTCGAACTTCTCATCGTCCCCGGAGTAGGCGACTACACGGCCGTCCTCGGCGACGATGACGTTGGCACCCTCATGCTTGAAGCGGCCCAGGGAGGTGTGCTTCTTCGGGGTCGACGTCGGATCCCACGGGTCCACCTCGACGATGTAGCCGAAACGGTTGGGCTCGTTCTCGTAGCCCTCGGTGCGGGCGTCGAAGCGCTCCTCGACGTTCTCCCACCCGCGGGCGGTGGCGCGGTCCGCCAGGCCGTAGCGCTGCTCGGCCTCGCTGGTGCCGGCGGAGCGGAAGTAGCTGTGGAAGTTCTCCTCGCCGGACAGCAGCGTGCCCCACGGGGTGAGGCCGCCGGCGCAGTTGCCCAGCGTCCCCTGGACGGTGCGGCCCTCGGGGTCATCGACGGTCTTCAGCAGGTCGCTGCCGGCGGCGGGACCGGTCAGGGCGTAGTCGTCATCGAGGTGGATGCGGCGGTTCAGCTCGGCGCCGCGCACGTAGCGGTAGGGGAAGTTCTTGTTCTTGCGCTCGAGCTCCACAACGGACAGGCCATGGGCGGCCATACCGATCATGGTCGCGTCCTCGGCGTCGGTGGTGGGCGGCAGCATGATCGGCTCGTTCGTGTACTCGTGGTTCACGAACATGACGGCGCGCTTGCCGTGCGAACCCGGGATCTCCTGGATCTCGGTGTAGTCGTTGTTGTAGCCGAACTGGAGGCGCTGCGCCTCGGCGCTCTGAGCGTCCCAGTCGAACTCGGGGGCGTCATCGAACAGCGGATCGCCCCAGCGGATGATCGGGTGCCAGGCGAAGCCCTCGGGCACGGTGAACTCATCGACCTCGGCGTCCACCGGGGAGATCGCCTCGAAGCGCAGCTTGGTGCCGTTCGGGGCCAGGGCGCCGGACTTCCCCTTGCCCTTCCCCTTGTCGTGGCCCTTGTCGTGGCCCTTGCCCTTGCCCTTGCCGTGGCCGTGGCCCTTGCCCTTGCCGTTGCCGTCGGCGAGGGCGCCCTGGGTGCCACCGAGCGCGATCGCCAGCGCCGCGGTGGAACCGCCGAGCACGCCGCGCCGGGTCAGGGCAGCGGAGGCGATGTCACGGAAGGTCTCGTTGTCGCTGTGGTTGCAGGGGCCGAACGCACACTGGCTGGCGCACTTGAGCGCGCAGGTCACGGCCGAGCGCTTGCCTCGCACGGAGTCCTTCATCAGCAGGGGCAGATCGATCAGAGCCATGGGAGAGGGGTCCTTCGCAGTCGATTCGCCACGCCGCGAGGCGGGCACGAGCCCCAGCACACTGCGCCCGCGCGGTGACAGGGTTCCCACCGGAGAGGGAACAGCGCATGAACACCACCGCCAGGAACGGCGGAGCGCAGGTCAAGGAACCGTCGGCCCCGTGTCCTCGTCCGTGCGCTGGCGACGATCCAGGCGCTGGGTCTGGACCCACTGCCGGGAGGCGTCGGAGCTGATCGCCATCACGCCCAGGGCCGATGCCCCCGCGCCCACCAGCAGCGAATGCGCCACGTCCCCGCTCATCGAGGATGCGAGCGCAAGCCGCGCGAAGGCGTCGACGGTGAACAGGGCCATCAGGCTGATGCGGGACCAGCGGCTGCGGCGCAGCACCCCGATGAACAGCAGCACCAGCACCGCCGCGAACCCCGTGGCGAGCGGCAGCTGCTCGGGCTCCGGCAGTGCGAGCCCCAGGTCCGGAGCCCAGCGGGTGAGGTCCGTGCCGGAGAGCACCGCGAACCACTGGGCAGCCACGAGGATCGCCTGCGTGAGGGCGAGCGCGCCGGTCAGCAGCACCGTCGCCGGCGGCAGATGGTGATCCGAGGCCCGCGCGATCGCCTCCTGCACATCGTCGATCGTGTCCTGCCACTGCGTGTGCAGGTCATCGCTGCCGCTGGGCTGTCGGCGCGCCACCGCCCACGCCGACTGCCCCGCCGCCCGCGCCCGGGCCTTCATCACCGAGGTGCCGGTGGGCCGATGCCGCGAGAGCATCATGGCGCTGGCCCCATCGGACCGCGACGCCGCGCCGGTCACGTCGATCACCGGCAGATCCCCGTCGGTGCGGAAGCGGTCCCCCTGCCCGTTGCGGTCGTGGTACGAGGTGGAGAACTCCTTGATGACCTCGACATCCACCGCCCGGTCGGCGAAGCGCACCGTGTCCACCAGGTAGTCGCGCTCCACGTCGATGTTCTCGTCGATGCGATGGGTGAACTGGAAGGTGAAGAAGGAGAAGCCGACGGCACGGTCGTAGGTGCCGGCCGCGACCCAGTCGGTGCGGTGCCCGCCCGGCAGCACGAAATCGGGCGGCATCCGCCAGAACCGCACATGGTGGCGCTTGGCGGTGGTGCCGCCCACCTCCTGCTGGTACGTGAAGTCGTGGCGGCGCCCCATGAGGTACAGGTCAGAGACCGGGGCCGACGGGTAGGAGCGGCGCAGCAGCGTGGAGCGCACCATCCCCCACGCCGAGGCGAGGGTGCGCTCCTCTGCGAGCACCCAGCCGGCCCGGCGCAGCGCCACGTGCAGGTCCCGCTCGGGGCCGTCCAGCGCGATGTTGATCGGATCCGAGAGCACGCCCTCGGAGGTGCGGGTGCGGCCGAAGAAGTAGTCAGGCAGGTAGATGCGGGTCATCACCTGGTGCAGACGCGGCAGCGTGATGTAGGTCAGCAGCAGCCAGAACCCCAGCAGGTACAGCAGGCGGATGGGCGTGAGGGAGAAGCCCTCCACCAGGTAGATCAGCGCCAGCCACGCCGAGACCACCACGCCCGCGGCGATGAAGCCGTTGTCCAGCAGGGTGTAGATCTCGAGGCGGCGCCGGTTGTGGTTGTGTCCGGCGTCGTGGTCGTAGGCCGGGGGCTCAGCAGCGATCGGGCGGTCCAGCGGCACCCGGGAGGCGGGGCGGCGGGGCGTCATCGGGCGCGTCGCACGGCATGGGGCCGATGGGGGTGCGAGACGGCGCGGGCACACCGCATCTGGTCCGTCTCCGCCAAGGTCATGGGGCCATCGTAAGCTCCGCGCGGCGCACCGCGAGCGCACCGACCAGACCGGCGAGGAGGAACATTCCCGCGCCGACCATGGACAGGCGTGCGGCATCGGTGAACACGGCTCCCAGCTGGGCGATGACCACATCTGGAGCACCCTCGGCATACAGGGCTGGGATTGTCGACCCGGCGGAGTCGGTGAGGGCCTTCCAGCGGCGCGGGTCCGGGGCGGTGGTCATCCCGAGGCGCGCGGGGCTCATGCTCTTCATGCCCAGAGCGTTATGACAAGGTGTCAGAACCGACCATCACCGATAAGGACGATCCGGCAGGACGCCGGGTTTTCAGCGTGTCGGAGGGCGGGCATAGGGTGGAGCCCATGACTGAGATCCCCACCATCCGCTTCTCCGACGGACACTCCATCCCCCAGCTCGGCTACGGCGTCTGGCAGGTCGAGGACGAGGTCGCGGCCGACGTGGTCGAGAAGGCCATCGCCGCCGGCTTCCGCCACATCGACACCGCCGCCATCTACGGCAATGAGGAAGGCACCGGCCGGGCGATCGCCGCCTCCGGGGTGCCGCGCGAGGACCTGTTCATCACCACCAAGCTGTGGAACGACTCCCACGACCGCGATGCGGCGCTCGCGGGGATCGACACCTCGCTGGGCAAGCTCGGCCTGGACTTCGTGGACCTCTACCTCGTCCACTGGGCGAAGCCCCTGCAGAACAAGTACGTCGAGGCGTGGAAGGCGCTGATCGAGATCCAGCAGGCCGGCAAGGCCCGCTCGATCGGCGTCTCAAACCACCCCGAGGAGCAGCTGCGGGAGATCATCGACGCCACCGGCGTCACCCCGGCCATCCACCAGATCGAGCTGCACCCCTACCACCAGCAGAAGGAGCTGCGCGCGATCCACGAGGAGCTCGGCATTGTCACCGAGGCGTACAGCCCGCTGGGCTCGACCGCCGGCGCCGAGCTGTCCGACCCGGTCATCACCGAGATCGCGCAGAAGCACGACGCCTCGTCGGCCCAGGTGATCATCGCCTGGCACCTCGCCCAGGGCATCGTGGTGATCCCGAAGTCGGTCACGGCCTCGCGGATCGTGGAGAACTTCGCTGCGGCCGATCTTATGCTCGCCGAGGACGAGGTCGAGGCGATCAATGCGCTGGACAAGGGCGTGGAGGGACGGATCGGGGCTGACCCGAAGACCATCACGTTCTGATCCCTGGGGCGTGGGGCGCCAGGGGCCGTGGCGCCTCCCGAACCGCACCGCCCGCCCCGCGCCCCCCCCCCCCCCGCCCCCGCCCCCCCCCCCCCCCCCCCCCCGGCGGACCCGGAGGCGGCATCCTCCACCGCCCCGAACTCCACGGCGGAGAGCACATCCGCCGTGAACTCGTCCGTGACCAGCTCCTTCGCCTGCGGCTCGAGCCCCAGTTGCGCGTAGGGGATCGTGAACTCCTGGTCCTCGAGCGGCAGCGTCGGGTCATCGGCGTTGTACTGCTCGAGCGAGGGCGAGTAGGTCCGCGAGATCATCCGCCCGCCCGCGTTGTCGAAGTGCATCAGGCGCAGGAACCCCTGGCCGCCCTCCGGCAGACCCTGGTAGTCGAACAGAATCTGCGTGACCTGCCGGTCGTCGGCCCCATCCCCGTCATCATCGAAGCCGTCCACGCGCGTGTAGGCGTCGTGGTAGTGGCCGCTCATGACCATCGAGACGTTCGGGTTCACGGCGATGACCTCGTCGTAGATCCGCTGCGGGATGGGGCCCAGCCCGCCCGTGGTCAGCATGTACTCGTGGAGGTTGATGATCGCGGTGCGCTCCGGGTAGGCGGCCAGCACCTCGTTCATCCAGTCGATCGCCGCGTCATCCGGGCCCCAGCCCATCGAGACCACGATGAAGTCGTGCCCGCCGGTGCTGAACAGGTCGTAGTGCCCGCGGTTGTTCTCGTATGAGCCGCCGTACCAGGGGTTACCGGCGTAGCGGTCCTCGCCGAAGAACTTCTCGTACTGCGAGTAGTCCTCGAGCGCGCCGCCCACGTCGTGGTTCCCGGCCAGGACGCCGTAGGGCAGGCCCGCCTCATCGAGCATGTCGTAGGCCGGATCGGCGTTCGCCCACTGGTGCGGCTGGTCCCAGTTGTCCACGATGTCGCCGGTGTGGAACAGGTACTGGATATTCATGTTCCGCCGCTGATCCAGCACGTACTGGTGGATCGCGAGCTGGTGGTCGTAGAACTCCTCGTTGTAGTACTGGGTGTCGGACTCCCAGGCCAGCGTGAAGTCGTACTCATCGCGCGGGGTGTCCTCCGGATGCGCCGGGGTCACGGCGGTATCGCGGGTGGAGAGGTCCTCGTCGGCCCAGCCGATCGAATGCTGCACCACCGCCTGGACCTCGCCGTCGATCACATGGCCCGCCGCCGGGACCACGGCCTCGAGCGACACGGACCCATCGGCCTTAGCGAACGCCACCGCGACCTCCTCGAGCCCGCCATCCTCCTGCTGCACCAGCAGACGCACCCGCGCCCCCGCATCAGCGGTCCCCGACCAGGTCAGACGCACCTCCGCGTCCTCCCCGGCGTTCTCGGGGACAGCGGTGGTGAAGGCGTGGAACGGCAGGCCGGAGCCGTCAGCGGACCCGGCGCCGAGAGTCGGCTCCCCGGCCACGAGCTCGGCCCCGGTGCGCTCGGCCTGATCGGCGTCGCTCACGGTCCCGGCGCTGCCGCGCACGGTCCCATCGGCCAGGGACGATGTGGTCCCGGCGCGGAAGGACACGTCCATCGGGTCACCGGAGGGGTCGCTCACGCGCACCGCGGCCGACGGGTCCTCGCACACCGGCACCGTGGCGCCGTCCTCGGTCAGCGCCTCGACGCTCGGGTTCTCCTCATCGGTGCGGAACGTGCCGGTGTGCGTGGACTCATTGCCGACTGCGTCGCGGGCCGTGATCTCGAAGGTGTGCTCGCCGGGCTCGAGGATCAGGCTCGAGACCTCCTCGCCGAGCTGCACCTCCTCACCGTCGAGCGTGGCGCGGACCGCCTCGACGCCGCTGCCGGCATCGGTCACCTCAGCATCCAGGGTGAACGTGCCCTGCATGAGCGCACCCTCGACCAGCGGGCTCGTGATCTCCGGGGCGGTATTGTCCACCACCACGGTGCGCTCCACACGGTTGCCGTCCTGGTCATAGCCGCACACCACATGCTCGCCATCGGCCACTGCGGTGGTGTCCCAGGCGTGGGCGAGGGCGGTGTACGCATCGTCGGGAATGTCGAAACGCGCCTCGAGCACCTCGATCTTCCCGGCCGAATCACCCATCGCGAGGATCTTGTCGGGGTCCTCGTAGCCGGCGGCGCGCAGGGTGCGGCCGTCGGGCAGGATCAGCCGCACATCCCGCACGGTGAAGTCGTCGTTGTTCTCATCCGGGTCCGGGCCAGGCGCTGCCTTCGTGCCCGCCGCGATATCCACCTGCAGCGTCTCACCCGGGGTGATGTGCTTCAGCGGCACCGCGGCATCCACGGTCTCCCAGTTCGCGTAGAAGCCCTCGTCGAAGATGTGCAGCACCTCGTCGTCCACCAGCACGCCGTTGCGGAAGAACGCATCGGTGGCCGAAGCGCTGAAGGCGAACACCGGCGCTGCCTCGAGCGCGGGGGAGGCGGTGACGTCCGTGCCGTCGATGCACACGCTCGCCGTCGGCGGATGCGCATCCCCCGCCACGGACACCGTCGTCGTGCCCGCCACGTACTGCCCGTCCTCGAGGTTCATCCGCAGCGGTCCCTGGTCCACGCCCTTAAGTGGCACCCGCACGGTCTCGGTGCGGGTCTCGTTCACCCCGTCGGAGACCACCACGGCGTACTCGAACCAGCGCTTGCCGGTGAGGTCCGTGGCCGGGATCGAGAGGTCGAAGCGGTCGCCGTCGGTGCGCAGCACGGTGTGGGGGCGGAAATCCCCGCCGGAGCTGTCGCGCAGCAGGACGGTCACCTCCCGTACCTGCACATCATCGGTGGCCACATGCGAGATCACCGCGTCCTCGCCGGGCGTGAACTCGTTCGCGGTGCGGTCCTCGACCACGGGGGCGGTGGTGTCGGCCGGGACCTGCACCAGCTCGGTGGGAATCTGGTCCGGGGCCACGGTGCCGGGGGTCGCCGGCTCCAGGCGGTCCAGGCTTCCGCGGGAGAAGTCCGACGGGTCCACGACGTACTGGATGCCCTGGTCAGCGACGGTGTCGTCGGTGCCGGAGATGTTGTAGAAGACGCGGTGGACGCTGTCCCCGGCCTTGGTGCGGATCTCCATGCCGCGGCCGCTGCCGTTGGCCATGCCACTCACGAACGTCTCCGCGAGCAGCAGGGAGCTCTCCTCCACGCCGTAGTGCGCCGCGAAGTCCTTGGCGGTCAGCGCGTCGTTCTTCTCGTTCTTCACCCAGACCACGAGCGAGGCGCCCGGCTCGAGCACCAGATCCCCCGGGACCATCGGCCACACGGCGGAGCTCGTCATGGTCACGCCGTCGTTCGTGTACAGGTAGTTCAGCTCGTAGTGGGAGAGGTCGATCGCGGTATCGGTGACGTTGGTGACCTCGATGAACTCGTACCCGTCCGCGCCGTCGACGTTCGTGCTGTCCGGCACCAGCTCGGTGATCTGCAGGTGGCCGACGAGGGAGTCGCCGGCGGGGCCCGGGATCGGGTCGGTGGGGGTTTCAGGGTCCGACGGGTTTTCGGGATCCTCGGGGTTTTCGGGGTCCTCGGGCTCGGGGGCGCGGTCCTCGAGCTGCGCCGGATCGACCGTGCCGGGCGTCGGTGCGGCCTGCGTGGCGAGCACATCCATGCTGGTCACGGCGGCATCGGCCGGGGTGCGGAACTGGATGGTCTGGTCCGGGGCGGCGGAGCCGGAGGGGTAGAAGGAGCGTGAGACCTCCGCGCCGTCGGCGTCCAGGATCCGCACGCCGCGGTTGCCGCCGTTGGCCATGCCGGGCTGTCCGGTCACGCGCACCACGGTGGTATCGGGGTCCGCACCCCAGTGGGCGCGGAAGTCCTCGACGCTGCGGGCGAAGGAGTCGACGGTGTCCGTCTCGTAGCTCAGCCACAGCGCCGCGGTCTCGCCCGGGGCGAAGGTCAGCGGCGCCTCGAGCTGCAGCGGCACGTCCTTCGCGCGGTCGTCGGAATCGGCGTAGATGTAGGCCAGGGACAGCCCGCCCTCGCCGAGCGTGACGTCCTGCTCCGAGGAGTTCGTGACCTCGATGAACTCGAAGTCGTCATGGCTGGCGTTGTCCGGCGCGATCTCCGTGACCACGAGCGGCCAGGTCGTAGCCGGGGCGGCCTGCGCGGCCGGGGCCAGGGAGGGCAGGAGAGGTGCGGGCAGTGCTGCGGGGGCCAGGGCAAGCGTGGCTCCGAGCAGCGCGGCGGCCCCCAGGCGTAGGGCGTGGGGGTGCTGGGCGGTGCGGCGGCGCGGGCCAGAGCTGGAGCCTGGAGAGGCGCTGGGGGAGGAGGGGTACATGACGGTCCTCGGGGGAGAGGCGGAGCGGGATCGGCGCGCACCGGCAGCAGTGCCCCACGGGGGCGTGGGAGCGCGCCCATCCAGGTATACGCAGGCCAGATGTCAGCCTGTCTCCTACACACATCTGACGCTGCCGACGACACTCCTTGTGAATCTTAATGTCCCAAAAGGGTTTCCAAATTCCATTAATGCAATTTCTGCCACTTCATGAGCTACATCATAGATATCTCTACCTTCTGTCTCTACATCCCATTCTTTAGCTAAAGTAATTAACTTAGCTTCGTCTCTTATTTTATAGTTTCCATTTGGATCAGCTAATGCTAATGTATGTGCTATATCTCTAGCATGGTCTGAATGGGCAGCTGTCCCACCAGCAACCATTCTTGCAAAGTTTCTACCTACTATAGTATGCTCATCTGCTCCACATAACCCCCTTGGAGTCTTAGGGCTTATTCTACATGGTCC